>CAWULI010000197.1:0-1516 GCA_963923155.1 uncultured bacterium | reverse complement strand
TTCTTGTACTTACCTGACTTGAATGCGATTCCATAAGCAAGCGGATATGCGATTGCAAGTGCAATCAGTGTGGCAATTGTTGCGAAAATAAATGATCTGAAGAATTGTGCTCTAGTAGCAACTAACGCATCCCAATAATTAGCCCAACGCCAAGCTTGGTCGAACTCCCCGATTCCCATTCCGGGAACCTTGGTCGAAGTGCTAACCAAAGTAAGAATTGGCGCGACAAAAAAGATTGCTAACCACAACAAACCTGGGGCTAATAAGAAATACGCCAATTTGTTATTTCGACGTAGCGAAGTTGTTACGGAAGCCTTAACTCTTACTACTGCAGCCATTACTCTTCTGGATTTACTTCTGATCCAGCATCAGCATCTTGAGCGCCATCTAAACCAAAAGTGAACTTTGGCATCCATTGCAGGCGAACCAAATCACCAAGTTCAAGCATTGGTGTGGTGCCATCATTCTGTTCGAAGACCATCAACTCTTGGCCCCATGGCATCTCAACTTGATATTGTGTTGAGACGCCAACAAAGGAAACGTCCACGACTTTACCGCCGCGCAAAATATTGCCATTTCCTGGTTCATTCTCTAGATCAATATCAATCTTCTCAGGTCGAATTCCAAAGAGCACGCTCTTGGAATTCGTGAAAGTGCGATTCTTCGGAAGCGCAATTTTCTGTCCGCCAACTTCGACCACATTGTTCTCGCCATCGCTATCAACTACCTGTCCGCGTACTAAATTTGATTGGCCCAAGAAGTTTGCTACAAATGAAGTCTTCGGTGATTCGTAGAGATCTTCGGGCGTTCCCATCTGCTCGATTCGGCCTTCATTCATAACTGCAATCGTGTCGGCCATCGTCATCGCTTCTTCTTGATCGTGTGTGACGTGCACGAAAGTAAGGCCAACTTGAGTCTGAATCCATTTCAATTCGATCTGCATCTGGCGACGGAGCTTTAGGTCCAGTGCACCAAGTGGTTCATCAAGAAGCAACAGCGCTGGTTTATTTACGATCGCGCGAGCCAACGCAATACGTTGTTGTTGACCGCCTGATAATTGAGCAGGTTTACGTTCTGCTAAATGTGGTAACTCGACCAACTTAAGAACTCGTTCGACCTCTTGCTTTACATCTTTGATTCCGCGGCGACGTAAGCCAAAGGCGACGTTTTCAAAGATGGTTAAATGTGGAAAGAGCGCGTAATTTTGAAATACCGTGTTGACCGGACGCTGATATGGACGCGTATTGGTGATGTCCGTAGCGCCAATTGATATGGAACCTTTAGTAGGTTCATCTAATCCAGCAATCATTCGAAGGGTCGTGGTCTTGCCACAACCAGAAGGGCCAAGGAGAGCGAAGAAGGAACCTTCAGGAATCGTTAATGAGAGATCATCAACTGCAGTGAAATCGCCAAAAGTTTTGGTCAGGGTCGTTAGCTTTAAATCGCCTTTGATTGCGGATATTTCAGCCACTAGCCCTTACCAGCCGCCTTCTGGAACGCAGTCGAGAACTTGCTC
>CAWULI010000196.1:0-1521 GCA_963923155.1 uncultured bacterium | reverse complement strand
GGCATAATGAGCACTCTAACTACTACCTGGGAGGCTTCACAAATGGAGCTAGCGAAGTCAATCTTTCTCTTGATTCACGTGGCAAGCGTGCTAGGTATGTTGGTTCTGTTGCTGACACAAACATCTAAGAGCGAGAAAGTTCTCTCTAAAGGCTTCATGCATTCGGCAATGACTGCGCTAGTCGCGGGTTTTGCATTGATCGGGCTTGATTCCGCACTTGGTAAAGAGATTAGTCACCCAAAAATCGGAATTAAATTCTTAATTCTCATCATCATAATGATTCTGGGATATAGAAATCAGAATAAGCCCAAGTTAGCAAACGGAATCTGGGCGCTACTACTTGGCCTGACCGTATTTAATGTATTAATTGCCGTAACACTTTAATGCGTTTTAGAGTTTTCACTGTAGCCACCGCGTTACTACTTGCGGTAACACCAACTGCCAATTCTTATACGGCATTAACAATTGATCAAATACCGGGAGCCTTCAAAGAGCTAACTGCAAATAAGGCGCTGGCAAACCCTGCAGTAGTTTTGATAGATATAAAAAGTGGCCAAGTGGTCTTCAGCAGAGATGGGCACGGTTCTCGAAAACCCGCATCCACTTTGAAGGTGTTAAGTGCAATGTCGGTACTTGATTATCTAGAACCAACTGCAACTTTCAGCACTACGATATACAAAACCGATCTACCGAATACTTTTCAAATAGTTGGCGATTTTGACCCATCAATCACTCCTGATTACCAATTAGCGAAATCCGAGAAGTTCATCTGGAGTAATTATTTAGTTAATAAGATCAGAGCGAATACGAAGCGGCGAAGCATCACGATTAGATATCACGGGATAACAAGTCGAACCCAAATCAACATGGCCAATACCTTTAGAAAATTTGGCTATCGAGTTGCTTGGCGTCCTATAAATCAAGCTAATGCAACCAGCCACTTAGCAAGCGAGATTGCGACCGCCACATCACCAGATCTCTCCTCGATCTTAAAACACACCCTTTTGTGGAGTGAAAATTACTATGCAGAATATCTAGCCAGAATTGCTGCGGTTAAAGCCGGCTATACCTACGATGGTAAAGGTATAAATAATGTGTTTCACGATGTTTTAGGTAAGGCCGAGATCGTGGCTCCGGATTTACAGGCAAGCGACGGAAGCGGACTTTCGAACAAGAATAGATTAAGCGCGTTAACTCTTGCTAAGGCGCTAGTAAAAATCTATAGCGATCCGAAATATCAATCGTTAATTCAAGGACTTCCGGTAGGTGGAGTTTCTGGAACTTTGAAATCACGTTTTCTTAAGACCGCACCACAAGGAGTTGGTCTAGTTCGTGCAAAAACTGGAACTTTGAATGGGGTAGTGAACTTAGCCGGTTTTATTGATTCGGGTATACACGAATATGCCTTTGTTATTTTGGCAGATCATGTTCGCCATTCACAATTTGCTGAAGCAAATGCCCGAGCTACTATCGATCGAATTCTAGGCAAGATTGCGCAGCCTTTAATCATCGCACAGTCCG
>CAWULI010000195.1:0-1522 GCA_963923155.1 uncultured bacterium | reverse complement strand
GGGGGCGCGGGAATAGACCAGCGCCCAACAAGCGTTATCCTTACATAACTTTCGCAATTGCTTTGCAAAAAGCAAAGATATAACCTGCTTGGAATTGGAAGGAGGCAGATGTCACCGTTTGGTTTCGGCCCTGCCGACGAAAATAATCCAGAGCCAGATTTCAACGAGATCATGCGCCGGATGCAATCTGAGTTTCAAAAGTTTTCACAGAATTTTCCAAATCTAACTGGTGGTTTTGGGTTCAATCCTCTTGTTGGTGTTGGCGATGCCGGCACGGGCGATAACGCAAGCGCACTTCCCAAAGAAGTAATTCGCGAAGTTGCAAAACGTTTTATCCAAGCACAGGGCAGCACACCAATTGGTGCAAATGATCAAGCAAAGTGCGAAGAAGCGCTAAATATTGCAAACACTTGGTTAGATCAAGCAACTCTATTTCCTGCGGTCGCCTCAGATCATCCAGCAATCAGTCCACTCGATTGGTTAAACATAACCATTGAAGGTTGGCATTCAACTTTTGAACCGCTAGCAACTGGATTGACCGAAGCGGTCACCAAGATGGTCGAAGAAGCGACTGCAGCGATGCAAGGTCAGGTACCAGCGCAACTTGGTCCGATGAGTCAGATCCTCCGTAATTTTATTGGCGGCATGCTGGCTACCCAGATGGGCCAGACCATTGGGGCGCTGGCTAGCTCATCAAAAGGTGCGCATGATGCGGCGCTACCGATTATCGAGAATTTCAAGCCTTCATTATCACCGCAGGCACTACGTAAATTTGGCGCAGAGTTACAGATTCCGGAAACTGAAATTGCCATCTACTTTGCACTACGCGAAGCCGCAACAGTGCGACTCTTCGAGAGCAATCCTTGGTTGGTTGCATATATGAAAGCTGCGATCGCCGAATACGGTAAAGGTATTCACATTGATTTAGATGAGATTCAACGCCAAGCTGAAGAATCGATGCGCAATATTCAAGAGAATTTAGAATTAAATCCCGAAAACGAAAATCCAATCAATTTAAATGCAGAATTCTCGTTGGCGTTAAACAACGGGCTATTCACGCCTGAAGAGACGCCACAACAAGCGGCAGCGCTAGAGAAGTTGGAAACGGCACTTGCGCTAATTGATGGTTGGATTGAAGAAGTTATCAGCTTGGCTGCGGCCGATCGCCTACCGTCACTTGCCGCGCTCTCTGAATTGCTTCGCCGCGAGCGCGTTTCGAATTCACCAATTCAACAATTATTTAAAGCGCTATTTAATCTTGAGGTTTCACCACGAAAAGTTCGTGAGGCAACCTTCTTCTGGTACGAAATCAGAAAGGTTAAAGGCCTAGATGCACGCGACAAGATCTGGTCAGGGCTATTGCCGACTTCCAAAGAGCTAACTGATCCGATTGCATTTGTTAGCTCAACCGAGATTCCGGATGATTTGAGCGGGTTGCTTTAAAACTTCTAAAAACTCCCGTGGAGAAAAGACAAGATCCTCGGGCCCATGATTTATAACTGCCTTCCCCTTGCAGCTATCC
>CAWULI010000194.1:0-1523 GCA_963923155.1 uncultured bacterium | reverse complement strand
ATTGGTGATCGTCAGACCGGAAAGACCGCGGTAGCTGTCGATACCATCATCAACCAATTAGAGAATTGGAAATCAGGAGATAAGAAGAAGCGCGTTAAATGTATTTATGTTGCAATTGGTCAGAAGGGTTCGACCGTGGCATCAGTTCGCGCGGCTTTGGAAGAGGCCGGCGCAATGGAATACACCACCATTGTTGCAGCTCCTGCATCTGATCCTGCAGGTTTCAAATACTTAGCACCGTACACCGGCTCTGCAATTGGTCAGCACTGGATGTACAACGGTGATCACGTCTTAATCGTTTTCGATGATCTATCGAAGCAAGCTGAGGCATATCGTTCAGTTTCATTGTTACTTCGTCGTCCACCAGGACGCGAGGCATATCCTGGCGACGTCTTCTATTTACATTCACGTTTATTAGAGCGTTGCGCAAAGTTATCTGATGATTTAGGTGGTGGTTCTATGACCGGACTACCGATCATCGAAACTAAAGGTAACGACGTATCTGCATTCATTCCGACCAACGTTATTTCCATTACTGATGGTCAGTGCTTCTTGGAAACCGACTTGTTCAACTCTGGTGTACGTCCAGCGATCAACGTTGGTATCTCAGTATCGCGCGTTGGTGGTTCCGCGCAGACTAAGGCGATGAAGAAGATCGCTGGTCGTCTACGTCTTGACCTCGCGCAGTTCCGCGAACTCGAAGCCTTCGCGGCATTCGGTTCTGATCTTGATGCTGCTTCAAAGGCGCAGCTAGATCGCGGTGCGCGCATGGTCGAATTGCTTAAGCAAGGTCAGTACTCGCCATTCTCATTGGAACGCCAAGTCGTCTCAATCTGGGCAGGTACTACTGGAAAGCTTGATTCGGTACCGGTTGCAGATATTCGTCGTTTTGAAGCGGAATTATTGGATTTCATCGGTCGCGAACATAAAGATGTATTCAACGTGATCTCTGAGACCCGCGAATTAAGCGATGACACAGTGGCTGCGCTGGAAAAGATCGTGGCTTCATTCAAGGCACAATTCAAGGAATCTAAGTAAGTAAATCATGGGTGCACAACTACGCGTATATCGCCGCCGAATTCGTTCGGTAAAGGCGACGAAGAAGATTACGAAGGCGATGGAACTTATCTCCGCCTCTCGTATCGTTAAAGCGCAACAGCGCGTTAACGCTTCGTCTCCTTATGCCAATGAATTGACAGCTGCGATCACTGCTGTTGTGACCTATTCGAATACCACTCATCCACTTACTTCACCAGCAGCTAATGCAAAGCAAGCCGGAATTTTGATCATCTCTGCTGATAGAGGCATGGCTGGTGCATATTCCACTGCTGCGATCAAAGAGGGTGATCAGTTAGCAGCTAAATTGCGCGAACGTGGTTTGAATACCCAGATCTATTTAGTTGGTCGCAAAGCAGTTAGCTACTACAAATTCCGCAATCGCGAGATAGCCGGGTCTTGGACAGGTTTCTCCGACAATCCAACTTTTGATAAAGCTAAAGAAGTCTCAGAAACTTTGATCAAAG
>CAWULI010000193.1:0-1524 GCA_963923155.1 uncultured bacterium | reverse complement strand
TGGAAAGTCGATCCAAAATTACTTAATTCGATGATTGCCTTAGCAATTAAGGGTCTATGATTAGTATTCACAATTACATTAGCGAAAGTTCATGACTGAAAGGCGCTCCGGTGCAGGCAAAGATCGAAGACCAGCAGCGGGTTTTGCGCTTGGCAGAATTTGACTTAAGACTAAATTCACTAAATCAAAAAATAAGTTCCTTGCCCGAATCAGTGGCACTGAAGGAATTGACTATCGATTTCGAAACTACTCGAGATTTGCGAATTGCCGCTGAAACCGAACTTAGCGACATCAGTGCTGAGATTAATCGGGCAGAGAGTGATGTCGAGCAGGTAGCAAATCGAATAGAAAAAGATGAGCGACGACTTAACGCGGGACAGGGAACTCCAAAAGAATTAGAGCAGATGCAGCACGAATTACTCTCTTTAAATGCTCGCCGCGCCGAGTTAGAAGAGATCGAATTAGAAGTCATGCTCCGTGTCGATGCAATAAAAGAACGAATCAAAGAGTTACAGGCAAAGGAAAGCGCTCTACAGGTGAAACTAGAAGAGGCTTCATTGGCCAAAGAAAATGCGTTAAGTAGCATCAATTCAGAAATCTCTGTCACTTCGGATGAGAGAAGCAAAATATCTCTTGCGACAGACAAAGCCCTAGTAGATCTTTATGAAAAAATTCGTGCCAACGGTGTTACCGGTGCAGCCAAGTTGGCAAATGGCAAGTGTGGTGGATGTAATTTGGCGATAAATGCCGGAGATTTAACCAAGTTGTTGTCGTTACCCGCAGAAGAAGTGGCGCGCTGCGAGGAATGCAGATGCATTTTGGTAAGAGCATGACACGCATATTTCAGGTAACTGCGGATGGTGGATCGCGTGGCAATCCAGGGCCTGCAGCGTATGGTGCGACGATTTCAGAGCATGGAAAAGTTATTGCAGAGCTTTACGAATATATTGGTACGGCAACTAACAATGTGGCTGAATACAGCGGACTGATCGCAGCTTTGCACCATGTCAACCAACTTGATTCAGGTGCGCGAATAGAAGTTTTAATGGATTCAAAATTGGTAATCGAACAAATGTCAGGCCGTTGGCAGATCAAAAACGAGGGCATGCGCAATTTAGCTAAAACGGCTATTCAAGCTCATGATCCGAAATTAATAACATATAAGTGGATACCACGTGAAGAAAATTCACATGCCGATCGATTAGCTAATAAAGCTTTAGATGAACGAGTTGATGGCACCAAGCCTTTGGTTCCGGTAAATCGATTGACTGATAGATTGCGTCAAGCAGAGGTTCCTACCTTTATATATATGGTGCGGCATGGGGAAACGATTCTCACGCCTGACCGCAAATTCTCCGGAGTAGGCGGATCTAATCCACCGTTGACTCCAGCAGGATGGGAACAAGCGGCAAAAGTAGCGGCCGAAATCGCCAAAATAAAACCCGATGTTTTGATTACGTCACCTATGCAAAGAACTCTTGATACCGCAGAGGCGATTTCTCACGCAACAGGATTGAAACCAAT
>CAWULI010000192.1:0-1546 GCA_963923155.1 uncultured bacterium | reverse complement strand
TAGGTAACATTCAATTAACAGAGCATCAAGTTAGATTTGCTATGTCTAAGACCGATCAAGATATGCGTGATGCGCTAGATGTGGCGCTCGGAACAGAGTGGGAAGTAGAGTTAGAGAGATTCCGAGGTGTAGATTTACAAGAGGAAAAGCACCTACATGCGATTTAATAATTAGAGAGCGAAATGCATCAAAATGGATGAGATGATTGAAAGACGAAAAGCAGTAACCATAATCGTGGCATCAGTAATTGTTTCTTTGGCCATGGGATTAGGACTTGCCAGGGTTGGTTCCGGTTTTGCTTCTCGATCAAGCGAAGGAATTGTGGTTACTGGTTCTGCCAAAGTTGATGCAACTGCAGATAATGTGGTTTGGACGCTTTCGGTTCAAAACACTGGCAAGACTCCATCAGGCGCGGTCTCAGGTATTGACTCAGGTGTTAGTGCACTTCAAAAATATTTGACTGATGGCGGCATTGCTCAAGATCAATTGACTCTTGGCCCGGTTAATTCATATCCAACCGAGGAATATATGAATGGAAATCCAACTGGACGGATCTTGAATTACCGCGCAAATCGCGATGTAACCGTACGCACCAAAGATGTGCAGTTAGTTTCGAAATTAAGTCAAAATATCGGAACTGTATTAGCCGAAGGTATAAACGTTAGTAATTACGGTCCGCAATATTATGTTTCAACTTTGGCGCAGATCCGCCCAGAACTCTTAAATAAAGCGACTTTGGATGCTAAATCTCGTGCTGAAGCAATGACCAAAGCCGTAGGTGGAAAAGTTGGTGCGATTACTTCGGTGAAAGCGGGACCGATCCAAGTCACGACCCCTGATTCCACTATGACTTCCGATATGGGCATGTATGACACCACCACTATCAAGAAGACGGTAACAGCGACTGTAACGGTTACCTTCAAGACCAAATAGGGATTTAAACGCAAATTCCTCGCAAGTAGATTTTGCTCTTCAATTTCATTAAAGTTCAAGCCTCTTAATGAAAGGGCTTGGAAAATGAAGAAGAAAATCGCAATTCTTACTGGTGCAGTATTGGTGGGTTTGGTTGGAATTAATCTAACCCCAGCTAATGCGGTCTTATCTGGCACTGTAACTAAAGGCGTATTAACAATTGCCACTGATAATCCTGCATATTCACCATGGTTTGATAGCAACAAGCCATCAAACGGTAAAGGCTTCGAATCCGCTGTAGCTTATGCAGTTGCCAAGCAATTGGGTTACGCGCCTTCACAAGTCAAATGGGTTACTGCCACATTTGATTCGGTGATTCAGCCAGGCAAGAAGAATTTTGATTTTGATATCAATCAAGTTTCAATCACAGATGAACGCAAAAAGGCAGTTGATTTTTCAAGCGGTTATTACGATGTAACCCAGACGGTGGTTGCTTTGAAGAGTTCTTCAATTGCAGGCGCCAAGACTCTTGCTGCTATAAGCAAATCTAAGTTGGGTGCGGCGGTTGGTACCACCTCTTTGACAGCTATTACCAATGTAATCAAGCCAAAGAGTAAACCGAGTGTTTACAACA
>CAWULI010000191.1:0-1550 GCA_963923155.1 uncultured bacterium | reverse complement strand
ATAAATGGCAAGTAAAAAAGGTGTCTCCTCAACCCGTAACGGTCGCGATTCCAATCCACAATATTTAGGTATCAAGCGTTTCGGCGGTCAGGTCGTTAAGGCCGGCGAGATCATCGTTCGCCAGCGCGGTACCAAAGTTCATCCAGGTGCAAATGTCGGTATCGGCAAAGATGACACGCTATTTGCGCTCGCAGCTGGTTCAGTCACATTCGGTCGTGCACGCGGTCGCGATGTAGTGAGCGTAGTTCCAGTAGCTTAATTTCGGTTCTTAACTAAGAGCGGGCCGGCGACGTCGGTCCGCTTTTTTATTAGCAGTTCATTAGCAGGTTATTAGCAGTATTAGTAAAGGAGGATTACATGACGACATTCGTTGATCGCGTAACCCTCCACGTTGCTGCCGGAAAAGGTGGCGATGGTTGTGTTTCGGTTCATCGCGAAAAATTCAAACCACTTGGTGGTCCAGATGGTGGCAATGGCGGTCGTGGTGGCGACATTGTTCTTGTAGTAGATCCAAATGTGACCACGCTTTTAGATTTTCACCATTCACCACATCGTCGCGCGACAAATGGTCGACAAGGATATGGCGATCGAAAAGATGGTTCGCAAGGTGAAGATTTAATTCTTGGTGTTCCATCTGGCACGGTTGTATTCGATGCTGATGGCAATCAACTTGCTGATTTAGTTGGCGCCGGAACCACCTTTATGGCCGCAGAAGGTGGACGCGGAGGTTTAGGAAATGCTGCGTTAGCTTCATCTAAACGTCGCGCACCAGGATTCGCACTCCTTGGCGAACCCGGAGAAGAGCGGACCTTAATCCTTGAATTAAAGAGCGTGGCTGATATTGCGCTGGTTGGTTTCCCAAGCGCTGGTAAATCGTCTTTGATTGCTGCGATCTCAGCGGCTCGTCCAAAAATAGCGGATTATCCATTTACTACCTTGGTTCCTAATTTAGGTGTAGTTAGCGTTGGCGATACTCGATTTACTGTTGCCGATGTTCCAGGTTTGATTCCAGGTGCATCACAAGGAAAAGGTTTGGGCCTTGAATTCTTACGCCATGTCGAAAGATGTATTGCGCTTGTACATGTGCTTGATTGCGGAACTCTAGAAACCGACCGCAATCCAGTAGATGATCTAAAGATCATTGAAGATGAATTGAAACAATATGGTGGCTTAGATGATCGACCAAGAATCGTCGCGTTAAATAAGACTGATTTACCAGATGGCAAAGTCATGGCAGAAATGGTCACCAAGACTTTGCAAGAAAAGGGCTATGAGGTCTATCCAATCTCGGCCGCATCACGTGTAGGTTTACCAGAACTTTTATATGCCATGGCTAAATTGGTCCAGAGTTCTCGCGCCGCTGCAAAGAAGGAAGAACGCACCCGCATCATCATTAGACCTGCGGCCGTTAACGATTCTGGCTTCAAGGTAAGTGCTAATAGCGATGGTTCGTTTACTGTTGTCGGCAAAAAGGTTGAACGTTGGGTTCGTCAAACAAATTTTGGAAATTCAGAGGCCGTTGGTTACTTAGCAGATCGATTGGCGCAAGC
>CAWULI010000190.1:0-1555 GCA_963923155.1 uncultured bacterium | reverse complement strand
CGCGTTACATAAAACCCTAAACAAAACAAAGAGTACGTTGGGAAAATTTAAGAAAACTAAATCAGAATAGTTAATAAGGTAAGTATTATTGCAAGTAACAATGCTTGGGCTGATAGCTTAAGTGCATATTTACGATCTGCTTTTAACTGTTCGTTAACTTTTATTTTTGTAGTCTTACCTAGTTTTTCAAAATTAAAGATGCCAAGGAATCCATAAGCGACACAGAATTTTCGCTTGGATTGAATGTAGCCAACCGCAAAGAGAGCGGCTGGCAGGAAGACCCATAACCGGGCGGACTTTGAAGCATCTGAAGCGATTAGAGATATCGAAACAATTAAATAGAGCGCGCCACCAAGATAAGCGCCTTGTTTGCGTCGCTTGATCTCAGCAGGACCTATATTGCAGGCACCAGAAATGTATTCGCTCATGACCAGACCTTATAAGACTTTTCTTAAACCGACTTCGGCATCTGCTGCCAATTTGGCGAAGGCTTTTTTAAGAAATGGCGCAGCCAGAGCCCCGATACCTTTTAATTTAAATCGCGCTTCGTATGTAAAACGCCGTTCAGAGCCAAGATCTTCGATGGTCATAGTGTCTACGGCGGTGATGTTCTTATTCTCTCCGCGTAATCTAATGATTGAATTTGCACGATATTCAATGACTTCATAAACCAATGAACTTTCTCTGCCATTAAATGCCGAAGTATTTGAGTACTTAGTTCCAACGCCACCGTCCCCACTTAACTTGGTAGTTTTAACGGTATTTGGATCCCACTCATTAGTAGTCGTGAAATCGCTGAAATATGCGAAAAGTTCTGCCGCTGATTTATGACTATTTAAAGTTTTCGAAAGCACAATCTCACTCATAGTATTAAATGTTAATACCTTGACCCATACCTGTAAATTAGAGATGTGCAACGTAAACCCTCGGTAGCGATAATTGGATCAGGGGTATCGGGGCTTACCGCTGCGTATGTGATGCGTGAGGATTTTGAGGTTACTATTTTTGAAAGCGATGATCGTTTTGGTGGACATGCGCATACGCACACTGTTGGAGAAGAACGTATTGATTCGGGATTCATCGTGCATAACGAAAGGACTTATCCAAATCTGCTACGAATATTTAAAGAGTTAGATATCAAGACTCAACCAACCGAGATGAGTATGAGCATAAATTGTCTGGGTTGTGGACTTCAATACGCGGGCGGTCGTGGCGCAAAAGGAATCTTGGCTAAACCCAGCAAACTACTAGATCCAAGATTTATCTCACTACTTTTCGCGGTGCCTCGCTTCTATCGTGCCGCTAGAAAATTATTAGTCGAGGATGTTGAAAGCGAGATTACCTGGAGAGAGTTTCTTACAAAAGAGAAATTCAGTGAATATTTCATCAACCATTATGCGATTCCGGTTGTCTCTTGTGTTTGGTCTGCAGGCCACGAAGATGCTCTGAAATACCCCGCTCGTCACTTATTTGAATTTTTAAATCATCACGGCATGTTAGAGCTTGGCAATTCTCCAACTTGGAAAACGGTGGTCGGTGGCTCCAATAATTATGT
>CAWULI010000189.1:0-1557 GCA_963923155.1 uncultured bacterium | reverse complement strand
GGCTTGCCGGTAAACAAAGATAATTCGCATCCATTTCACTTCGGTAAGTATTCATTTATTCATAATGGCTCTATTACGCCACCAGATGCGCTTGATCAATTCATCGCGCCTCGTTATTTAAAAGAGGCAATTGGTAATACTGATTCCGAGCGTTACTTCTTGTTGGTCGTTCAGAAAATAGAAGAACTTGGATTGGTTCCAGGTGTTAAAGCTGCAGTGAAATTAATTAAGGATAATGCGACATTTTCAAGTATCAATGCGATGTTGATGTCGCCTACTAAGATGATAATTATTAACGAACACGATAATGCTAAGCGCCCCGATTTCGGTGGCGAGGATTATTACGATCTACATTACCGCGAGGATGATCATGGGATCGTGGTTGGTTCTAGCGGATGGAACCAAGAAGGTTGGCATTTGATTGCCAATCACACTTTGATGATCATTGATCGCCATGATCGCAGCTTTGAAACGGCGAAGCTTTAATTAACTAAATGATTTGGTGGCCTGAAGAAGTACCAACGCTCTCTCAAAATGGAGTAACGCTTCGCCCAATAACTCCTGGCGATGCCGAAGATATTTATCGTGCTTGTCAGGATCCTTTGATTGCGCGGTTTACTACCTTACCTGCAGATTATTCTCTCGATAATGCAATTAAATTCTGTGGCCCTGGCGCAATTAAACGCCATACCAACCGTACTGAACTGGTCTTTGTCATCCAATCAGATGAAGTATCTGGAACTGGTTTTGCTGGAGTCGTCTCTTTGCACACAATAGATTTTTCAAACCATAAAGCCTCAATTGGATATTGGTTGGCAATGGAAGCTCGTGGCAAGGGCATCGGTACTACGGCAGCTGAATTGATCACTGAATATGGGCTAATGACCATGGGCTTTCGTCGTATTGATGCTTTGGTTGTCGTTGATAATGAACCTTCAAAGCAACTGCTCATTAATGCCGGTTACCAACTAGAAGGAATCTTGCGCCAGTACTCGACCAGCAAAGATGGCACACAGGTAGATATGGCACTATTTGCGGCAACCAAATAACTTAGGAGCTAAATGGAATCCCTCGCAGCGCTAGTAGCAGTAATTCTCTTCTCCTCACTAATTGGCGGGCCTACTGCTTTATTACTGACCTGGTTACCTGATCAACCACGTGCAGTTCGAATTCTGCGCAAGATTTTTGTAGTCGTACTCTCTCTGCTTGGCATCATATTTGGTGGACAGTTATCAATCGGTTCCAGCATCCCATTGATGGCTAGATTGATTGGTTTTGTTGGTCTCACTACTTCCGTAGCGGCAGTGCTCTTTGAATTCAAGATAATCAAGAGAAAGTCCAAGTCATCTATCTCATCGATAATAGATTCGTCTGGAACCAATAAAAAATATGCAGTCATTTTCAGATCAAAGCGGCAAGATGCCAATCATGAGCTTTATTATCAACATGACGGAAAACTAGAAGAGAAGATCAAATCTTTACCCGGATACATCAACCATTTTGGAATTCGCCATCCAGAAACTCGAGCAGGGGTAACTGTGGCTTATTTTGATACCC
>CAWULI010000188.1:0-1559 GCA_963923155.1 uncultured bacterium | reverse complement strand
ATGGTGGTAGTTACACCAGCGCAAAACATGCAGAGCTAGCATTTACTCAGACTTTGAGACTTGAATTAAATGGCGAACCAATTCGAGTCACCGAAATTGCACCTGGAATGGTCAAGACGGAGGAGTTCTCTCTTAATAGATTGGGAGATTCCGCATCTGCCGAGAAGGTATATGAAGGTGTTGCGGCTCCGCTAACCGCAGCAGATATCGCAGAAGCAATCAGATGGTCTGTAATGTTACCTGATCACGTTAACATCGATTCAATGATAGTCAGACCGATAGCGCAAGCTGCGAATCATAAGATTCATCGCCAGAAGTAATTATTTCTTCCTATTTTTTATATCTCTGATAATTCCAAGTGCCGCTATCAAGCCAAGTAGCAATATTATTTGAACAAAAGTCCTGAATATAAATTCGGGTACAGATTTTGCGGATATCAAAATGTAGATGTCAGGCAAAAAATTGGTAAAAATTGTTAATAGAAGGTACTTAGTAGTGAGACGAAATTCCTTCTGCAAATATTTTTCCACCAGATTTGTGGAATAGATTGCATAGAAGTAAGCACTTACCAAATCGACGATTAAATATAGATAGGGATTGACGCCATATTTTGCGAATACTTTCCATATTAACAATGCCCTGATCACGGCATAGCCCAAGACCACGCCCATCCAAGCGCGCTTGAGTTGCTGCCTACTAATCATCAGCGCAATCTTAAGGCAATACAATTCGTGCATGCGAAGAGTAGTAGCGGGGTACTTAATTCACTCATTAACTGCATTCGGTGCTATTGCAGGGCTGATCTCGCTTGAAAAATTTATCAATGGTGAAATCAGACAAGGGTTGTTGTGGCTAATTCTCTGCCAATTAATTGATGGAGTAGATGGCCCGATTGCCAGAAAAATAGATATCCATATTCACGCAACCAGATTTGATGGTCATATCCTTGATTTAGTCGTTGATTATGTAACTTGCGTGATAGTTCCAGTTGCGATGATCATCAGATTAAATCTACTGAATCCTGAGCATTCGATTTACTTTGCTGCATTGATAATTTTTACCGGAGCACTTTGGTTCGCGCGCACAGATCAGGAGACCGAGGATCATTGGTTTAACGGATTCCCTGCTGCATGGAATTTGGTAATTCCAAGTTTTATTATCTTGGACACCAGCGAGCCAATTATTGTTTTTGTAATCATCGGACTTTGTATTTTGACACTTACCAAATTGAAATTTCCACATTTGGTAAAAGTTCAATATCTGCGTTCAATTACTTGGTTTTTTGGTGCCATTTATTTCATCGCATTAACTTGGCTTTCAGTTCAATTTCCAAATGGTCCTGCAAGTCTGAAACCAGTTTTAGTGCTCTTTCCTCTTTATATCTTGGGGCTTTCTATTTCGCATACTTGGAAAGTACGCGAAAAGGGCGTACCCTCTCTAAATGCTCAAGTTTGAATCTGTAGTTCTCTCCCAGCAATTACTGGTTGTGGTTAATGCCGCGTTGGCAGCTTTACTTGGTTCGGCAATTGGCTGGGAACGTGACCGCGCTGGTAAATCAG
>CAWULI010000187.1:0-1559 GCA_963923155.1 uncultured bacterium | reverse complement strand
AGACGACGGAAGATGTAATCGAGCATTGATTGCGCCATACGTACATCTGGATCATCAGTCATACCTGCTGGTTCGAAGCGAAGGTTCATGAACTTCTCTACGAATGTTTGTAGCGGTACGCCATATTGCAGACCGATTGATACTGCGATCGAGAATGCATCCATTACGCCGGCAAGAGTTGAACCTTGCTTACCAAGCTTTAAGAAGACTTCGCCAAGTGAACCATCGTTATATGCACCTGCAGTCATGTAGCCCTCTGCGCCACCGACATTAAATGAGGTGGTACGAGATGGACGTGACTTTGGTAGGCGCTTACGAATCGGAGTTGCTGGCGCTTCTGCTACTGCAGTTGCTTCCTTCTTCTCCGCCTTGGCATCAGATAGTGGTTGTCCGACCTTGCAATTATCGCGATAGATCGCGATTGCCTTAAGGCCAAGTTTCCAACCTTGGAAGTAGACATCCTCTACCTCTTCGATGGTTGCATCTTCTGGCAAGTTAACGGTCTTTGAAATCGCACCAGATAGGAATGGTTGGCAGGCTGCCATCATTCGAACGTGGCCCATTGGTGCAATTGAGCGCTTTCCGAGCGCGCAATCGAAGATGTCATAGTGCTCTGGCTTTAGGCCAGGTGCATCAACTACGTGGCCATTTGCGGTGATGTATTCGACGATCGCTTCGATGGTCTCTTCGGAATATCCGAGCTTACGAAGTGCTTGTGGGACGGTCTGATTGACGATCTGCATCGATCCGCCACCAACTAGCTTCTTAAATTTAACCAAGGAGAAATCAGGTTCGATACCGGTGGTATCGCAATCCATCATCAAACCGATGGTTCCGGTTGGAGCAAGCACAGAGATCTGTGCGTTGCGCCAGCCATTCTTATCTCCGATTGCTAAGCAATCATCCCAAGCCTTATTAGCTGCTGCCCACACATCTGCATCCATGGTGCTAAATGATTTAGCAGCAGATGATGCTGAAGCATGCTTACGCATTACACGTGCATGTGGTTGTGCATTACGAGCAAAGCCATCGTATGCGCCGACAATTCCAGCAAGTTCTGCAGAACGCTTGTAGGTAATACCTGACATCAAAGAGGTGATTGCGCCAGCAAGTGCGCGACCGCCATCAGAGTCATATGCAAGACCTGATGCCATAAGGAGTGCGCCCAAGTTTGCATAGCCGATACCGAGTTGGCGATAACGCTTGGTGGTATCTCCGATTGCTTCGGTTGGGAAATCTGCGAAACAGATTGAGATATCCATAGCGGTGATGATCATCTCGGCAGCCTTAGAGAAGGTGCGGCTATCGAATGAACCATCGCTCTTTAGAAACTTCATCAAGTTAAGTGATGCTAGGTTGCAAGATGAGTTATCAAGTGACATGTATTCAGAGCATGGATTAGATGCATTGATACGTCCGGTCTCTGGATTGGTGTGCCAATCATTGATGGTGGTGTCATATTGAATTCCGGGATCAGCACATGCCCACGCAGCTTCAGCCATCTTGCGGAAGAGTCCACGTGCATCGACCATCTCTACTACTTCGCCAGTTGCGCGAGC
>CAWULI010000186.1:0-1575 GCA_963923155.1 uncultured bacterium | reverse complement strand
GGGGTGCTCTTATCAACTTTGAATTTGTAGGAAGTTGGCCACGATGTTGTAACAGTCGACCTTGGCGCGCTTGAAATTTCTGGCGCGGCAAATGATGGAATCGCACTTTTTATCGCAACCTGATCAATTAACCTAGCGCCTGCACCCTCGTAATAACCCATTCGATAAATAGAGATTTTTACGGGAGCTGCGTTTCCAGAAATATGTAACCCAACGCTTTGGCCGCAAGTTGCGCTTACCGAATCAAACCAACCTTCGACTCTTTTTCCTTCAATGCCGCTCTGTACCCACTTATCGAATCCATCTTTTTGATCGCGCTGCGAATAGTCACCGCTGTAGCGCATCGCAATGCCATTTGACCAAGTGGAATCTCCTGGCAACTTATTCTCACGCGCCACCCAACCGGTAGAGGTATCCCAGCCACAGGTCGAAGCGGCCCGCGCCGGGTTCGGAAAAGTCATGACTGAAAGCGCCAAAGACCAGATTAAGAAGAGACTTAAGCGGCGCACTGACCAATTTTCGCATGGAGTTGAGCGCGGACTCTCCATAAAGTACCCTTAATGCAAATGATTTGCATCTACAAAAGGGTTGCATGAACCAGCTGACCTCGGAATCGATCCGAACCCATATCCAGTTAACGCGCGATGAGAAGCGGCGATTGCTGGCGATGTTCGGATTTATCGCGCTGCTTCATATCTCTGGCGCGCTTTTGATGTGGGCAGCAACAAGTGGTGATTACCAATTAGCAGATGGCTCAGTCTTTGGCTGGGGCACTGCGCTACTTGCTTATACCTTAGGTATGCGTCATGCATTTGATGCCGATCATATCTCCGCAATTGATAATACAACTCGTAAATTGATGGCAGATGGACAGCGTCCACTCGGTGTTGGTTTCTTCTTCTCGCTAGGTCATTCCTCGGTGGTTGCAGCTTTAGCGATAATTTTAAATTTTGGAATCGCCGCTGTTGGTGCTCAATTAAAAGATCAAAATTCTTCGTTACATCATTACACCGGACTTATAGGCGTAACCGTTTCGGGATTATTCTTGATGTTGATTGCAATTCTTAATTTGGTGGTAATGATCTCAATCATTAAAGTCTTCATAAAAATGCGTCAAGGCGCATACAGCGAAGCCGAGTTAGAAAAACACCTAGATTCACGTGGATTCTTTATGCGCTTTTTTGGTCCAATTGCACGAAGAATTGATAAATCCTGGAAGATGTATCCACTTGGGCTGCTCTTTGGTTTGGGTTTTGATACCGCTACCGAAGTTGGCCTTTTGGTTCTTGCAGGGTCTTCGGTAATTGCCGGTTTACCTTGGTGGGCGATAATTTCATTACCACTATTTTTTGCAGGCGGCATGTCGTTACTCGACACAATAGATGGATCGTTTATGAATTTTGCTTATGGTTGGGCATTCTCTAAACCGGTGCGAAAGGTCTATTACAACATCATAATCACGGCCTTATCTGTCGGCACCGCGTTTTTTATCGGTGGTTTAGAGCTCTCTCAAGTGATTTCAAAACAATTAAACCTAACTGGTGGTTATTGGAATTTTGCCAATAATTTAAACCT
>CAWULI010000185.1:0-1592 GCA_963923155.1 uncultured bacterium | reverse complement strand
GTCTCTTCATCGACATTACTAACCATTACCTCGGGATGCAATCCGGCACCTTCGAGTAAACGTTTGCGCGAGGGGGATTGAGAGGCCAATATCAATCGCATTAAATATTTCTTCCTGCACCAAATTTAATCCCATGCGGCATTGGTTGGCGCATCTGAGGCTTTGCCCAAGTACTTCGCTTAACAATCGGATCTGGTTCAACTCGCTTATGTGCTGCCAAAACTTGATTTAAAACCATTAACTCTTCTGCACTTGGCGTACCACTGATGATCGTGAATTTTTGAGAGTCACTGGTCATAGCGGGATATTTCCGTGCTTACGAGGTGGCAGAGAATCACGCTTAGTCTTTAGAGTACGCAGGACTTTAGTTATGTATTCGCGAGTTTGATTTGGTTCGATAACTGCATCAACTATCCCGCGCTCTGCAGCATTATATGGATTAGCCAAACTCTCGTTATATTCAGCAACTAACTTAGCCCGGAGCGCCTCGGGATCTTTAGATTCTGCCAACTCTTTTCGATAGAGAATATTTACCGCACCTTGCCCACCCATGACTGCAATTTCCGCAGTAGGCCAAGCAAAGACCACATCGCCACCAATTTGTTTTGAACCCATCACGATATACGCGCCACCATAAGCTTTTCGAGTCACCAAAGTAACCAAAGGAACAGTGGCTTCTGCGTATGCATAAAGTAATTTTGCGCCGCGTCGAATAATGCCATCCCACTCTTGTTCAGTACCCGGTAGGAATCCTGGTACATCAACTAAAGTGATGATCGGAATATTGAAGGCATCGCAGAAACGTAAGAAACGTGCGGCTTTTTCAGAAGAATCTATATCTAAGGTTCCTGCTAATTGTTGTGGTTGATTTGCGATGATTCCGACGGTCTCACCTTCGACTCTTCCATAACCCACGATGATATTTGGTGCGAAGCTGGCATGGATTTCCAGGAATTCACCTTCATCTAAGATCGCGTGAATCACTGTCTTCATGTCATATGGTTGATTTGGTGAATCTGGAATCAATGTATCCAAGGCCATATCCGTTGCCTTGCGAGCCAAAGTTTCGGTAGCGGGTAAATGTGGTGCGCCATCCATATTGTTACTTGGTAAGTAGGAGAGTAGTGCTTTGACGTAATCAATGGCATCCTCTTCGGATTCGGCTAAGTAGTGTGCATTTCCCGTTTTGGCAGCATGCGTGTATGCGCCGCCTAACTCTTCCATGCCAACATCTTCGCCGGTCACAGTTTTTATTACATCGGGTCCAGTAATGAACATATAAGACTTCTCGTTTACCATGACTGTGAAATCGGTAAGTGCAGGTGAATATGCAGCTCCACCAGCGCAAGGACCGAGCACTAAAGTGATCTGTGGAATTACTCCAGATGATCGAGTATTCAATCTAAAGATATGTCCATAGCCACCTAAGGCTTGGACTCCCTCTTGAATTCGCGCGCCACCAGAATCATTTATTCCAATCAATGGCACGCCATTTTTAAGTGCGAACTCCATGATCTTTCGGATCTTCTCAGCCATCACTTCACCAAGTGAGCCACCGAAGATCGTGAAATCTTGTGAATACACCGCAACGC
>CAWULI010000184.1:0-1630 GCA_963923155.1 uncultured bacterium | reverse complement strand
CGACGCTTAAATAGCGTTCGAGCGATATTGGCCGACGAGTAAAGCGCCCAGTAAAGCACCCGCACCGGCAATAATTAAGGCGATCTCTCTGCTGCCTCCACTCCAAAGCGCGCCACCCCAGATTCCGGCTGCGAGCACTGCGAAGTTCATACTTGCCTGGAATCTTCCTTGGGCATAACCGCGCGAATCTGAATCACTTAATCTGCCAATCCAGGTTTTACCAACCCCATCAGTTAGCGCTGGGAATAGACCATAAATTGCTAATGCCACCAACGCATAAAGATGGTTATTAGTAATTCCAAGCGTTAGATAGGCAATTGCAAAGCAAATCAAACCAACTAAATAAATATTTTTCGGATGCAACCTATCTGCAATCTTCCCGGCGGGATATGCAAATAAAGTTGCCACAAACATGTACAGCATGTAGCCAATGACCACTCCAGAGGTACTAAATCCAATATCGTGTAAACGTAATAGTAAGAGTGCATCTGGAATATTTGTTAATTGAATTAAAACAAGTAGCGCAATGGTTCTCTTTAAATTTGCAGAAAGCGGTACCTTGGTAAAGGTGATTCGCTTTGCCTGCGGTTTGACATCTTTTACAAATAATGTGAAAAATGCGCTGATTGCTGCCGGAATCAGCGCCCACTTGGCAACCGCCCGAACATCATTGTTTAGCGCAAATAGAAGCAGTAAAGCAGTTAGCGGACCAATAACAGCCCCAAAATTATCGCCCGCCCTATGAAATCCAAAGGCTTTACCCAAATCTTTATCGGCAACTCCATCATGAATTAAGGCATCGCGAGGTGTGCCGCGCATTCCTTTACCGATTCGATCTAATACTCTTCCAAAATAAATTCCAGGCCAAGCCAATGAGAAAACGGTGAAGACCTTACCTACACCAGTTAATGAATATCCACCGATCACAAATGGTTTTCTGCCAAAGCGATCACTTAACTTTCCGGCGTGCAATTTCATGAAGCCTGCGGCGAATTCAGCAGAACCTTCAATTACCCCAAGCGCCAATGGTGCAGACCCAACAACGCCAGCTACAAGCAGCGGCAACAACGGGTAGATCAATTCGCTAGCGGCATCTTGCGCCAAAGAGACGATGGTTAATACCACCAGATTTCGAGTAAGCCACGGACGCACTAAGCGAGACTACAAAAGAGCCGAGCGATTAGCATTATCTAGCGATGTTAAATTACTTGAAAAGCCGAGATAGCGTCACGATCTCTATGGTCTGCTTGGGCAATATCTGTAGATCACCGATGGCAGCGGCAATTTTGTTCAATCGCAAAGACGAGATCTTGGCTCCGAAGATAAAAGTTGATAGTTCCGGAACAAGTGCGTGGCATGTCGGAGAAGGCCCAAATCCACATTCTAGGCAGACTTGGGAAAGCCATGGTTTGAAATATGAACATCGCGCCAAGCAATTTTCAAAGAATGATTTTTATAGTTCAGATTTGATTTTGGTGATGGATGCATCAAATTATGGAAATGTTATGGCTCAATCCGATGAAGCGAATCAACATAAAGTTTTTTACTTAAGACAATTCGATCCAGAACTGCGTGATGTGGATCGAGATTCATCAGATTACGAGAAGTTAGAAGTTCCTGACCCTTACTC
>CAWULI010000183.1:0-1646 GCA_963923155.1 uncultured bacterium | reverse complement strand
CCGAAGAGATTATCCGTGACCACTACATCGAATCGCTCTGGGTTGGTAACAAAGAACATCGAAGCGGCATCAACGTGTAAATAATCTGTAGTCACTTCAGGAAATTCCTTGGCAACTTGATTGAAAGTGCGGGTCCATAAACCACCGGCACGAGTCAATACATTGTTCTTATGGACCAAAGTCAATTTCTTTCGTGGGCGTTGCTTTGCGCGATTGAAAGCATCACGAATCACGCGCTCAGCGCCGCGACGAGTATTTAAAGATTCTTCAGTAGCAATCTCGGCATCAGTGCCATACGCCAAGGTGCCACCCGCGCCAACATAAGGTCCTTCGGTACCTTCGCGAACCACAACGAAATCGATCTCTTTATCGGTCGCAAGTGGACTTTTTACTCCTTTATGCAATTTCGCAGGACGCAAGTTGATGTAATGATCAAATGCAAAGCGTAATTTAAGAAGCAAGCCGCGCTCTAAAACTCCGCTAGGCACAGTCGGATCTCCGACCGCACCTAACAAAATCACATCACTCTTTGCGATCTCTGCCATTACATCATCGGGCAAAACTTCCCCAGTGCGATGCCAGTAGCCAGCTCCTAAGTCGTAGTGGGTCTTGTTGAAAGTAACGCCATGTTTAGCGCCAACGACATCCAGAACTTTTAAACCTTCGGCAACAACTTCGGGTCCAATGCCATCGCCCGCGATAACTGCGAGATTTATATTCTTTGTCATTTCTTATCCAAATTCACGGTCCGCGCTAAATCAGCGCCAGTAGTTTGTTTGACCTCTTCAAGAATCGATTCCGAAACAGCATCGTCGACGGTGAGAGCCATTAGCGCCATTCCACCAATTTCGCGACGCGAAACTTGCATGCCTGCGATATTCACGTTCGCTTTACCAAGTGCGCTACCCATAGAACCAATGACTCCGGGCTTATCGAGGTAACGTAAGAAGATCATGTGCTTACCTGGTGAAACATCCAAACCGAAACCATCAATTGAAACGATCTTTTCCACTTTACGTATTCCGACCAATGTGCCTTCGACGATGAAATTCTGACCACCGCTCATACCGACTTTTAATTGGATCGAACTGCGGAATTGTTCGCAATGTGTATCGTTCTTAACGGTTGCGACCATGCCACGCTCTTCGGCCAACTTTGGTGCATTTACGTATGTAACATCCTCTTCGACGGTTGTTTCGATTGCACCTTTAAGCGCGCTGGTTGCCAAAACCGACGCATCAAATGCCGCGATCTCACCAAGCACATTTACCTCCATGCTTGATGGCAAACCTCCGGCATATGCAGTTGCGATCTCCGCCATCTTCTCAACCAACGGAAGTGATGGGCGGATCTCTTCATGAACCGCGCCGCCCTTAACATTTACCGCATCTGGAACTAAATCTCCGGCCAAAGCCTTGCGAACCGAAATCGCGACCGCAATTCCAGCTCTTTCTTGTGCTTCATCAGTTGATGCGCCAAGGTGTGGTGTAGCAACTACCTGATCCAAAGAAAATAGTGGCGAATCGGTGCAAGGTTCGGTAGCAAAAACATCTAGACCAGCACCAGCTACGCGACCTTCTTTGATTGCGTTGTATAGCGCGGTTTCATCTAATACTCCACCGCGTGCCGCATTGATGATGCGCACT
>CAWULI010000182.1:0-1657 GCA_963923155.1 uncultured bacterium | reverse complement strand
AAAGCAAAACAGATGAGCGGCGCAGAGATTGTTGCAGAGGTTACAGAATCAGGTTTACGCGGACGTGGCGGAGCAGGTTTTCCGGCAGGTATAAAATGGAAGACTGTTTTAGATGCAAAGTCGGATCAAAAATATATCTGCTGCAATGCCGACGAAGGCGATAGCGGAACCTTTGCCGATCGCATCTTGATGGAGGGCGATCCATTTACGCTAATTGAAGGTATGGCGATTGCGGCGCTCGCAGTTGGTGCCACCAAAGGATTTATTTACATTCGCTCGGAATATCCGGCAGCAATTTCCAAAATGGAAAAGGCAATTGCGCTGTCGTCAGAAAAATTGGGTGTCTTCGAATTAAAGGTTCGCGTCGGTGCTGGTTCATATGTTTGCGGCGAAGAGACCGCGATGTTGGAATCTTTGGAAGGTAAACGCGGAGTGGTGCGCGCTAAGCCACCACTACCGGCGTTAAAAGGTTTATTCGGTAAACCAACCATCATTAACAATGTTTTGACTTTGGCATCAGTACCAGAGATCATCGCAAGTGGCGCCGCTTCTTATAAAGCGCGCGGAGTTGGTAAATCATTAGGCACACAAATTTTTCAATTAGCCGGTAATGTCAAACAAGGTGGCATTGTCGAAACTGGTTTTGGAATCACTTTAGAAAAGTTGGTAAATCATTACGGCGGTGGCACATTAAGTGGTCGACCAATCAGAGCTATTCAAGTTGGCGGTCCGCTTGGTGCATATTTTGGTGTAGATAAATTTGGCACCAGCGCGGATTACGAATCTATGTTGGCAGCCGGTGGCATGTTGGGCCACGGCGGCATCGTGCTCTTTGATGAAACCGTGAACTTGGCCAAGCAGGCGCGCTTTGCAATGGAGTTCTGCGCTATCGAATCTTGCGGCAAGTGCACGCCATGCCGAATTGGCTCTACCCGAGGGGTAGAAACTATTGATTTAATTATCAATGGAAAAGATGTAGCTAATAATCAGAAGTTATTACTTGATCTCTGCGAGGTGATGACCGAAGGTTCGCTCTGTGCAATGGGTGGATTGACTCCGCTTCCGGTAAAGAGCGCGCTAAGTAATTTCCCAGAGGATTTTGCCGGTAACACAGGAGGTAAGCCATGAGTTTGATAATGGAACCTGATTACGGCACGCCTAAATCAAAACGAACCGAAAAAGTTACGGTGCAGATTGACGGCAAGAGCATCGAAGTGCCAGCCGAAACTTCAATCATGCGTGCCGCGGCAGAAGCTGGTATTGATATCCCGAAATTGTGCGCGACCGATCGCTTAAAGGCTTTTGGTTCATGTCGTTTATGTGTGGTCGAAATTTACGGCCGAAAAGGAACGCCATCTTCTTGCACCACTCCAGTAGCAGAGGGCATGGTGATCTCGACTGATTCAGAGAAGTTAACGCGCCTGCGCCAAGGTGTAATGGAACTTTATCTCTCCGATCACCCAGAAAGTTGCGAAGTCGGAGATGCCTGCCAAGTACATGGCATGGCTAAAAAAGTTGGCCTTAAAGAAGTTCGTTACGAAGTAAAAGAGAGCCATCTTGATTTACCAAAAGATGAGACCAATCCTTATTTCACCTTTGATTCCAAAGAGTGCATTGTCTGTAATCGCTGCGTTCGAGCATGTGATGAGGTCCAAGG
>CAWULI010000181.1:0-1683 GCA_963923155.1 uncultured bacterium | reverse complement strand
GCATCACAACTTCGCGAAGAGGCGCGTGCACAAGCGGCGAACATCGCAGATGAGATTCGTGCAAAGGCTCAAGAAGAGGCAGCACGAATCATTGCAACCGCTCAAGCAGCCATCGAGTCAGAGCGTCAACAGACCATCACTGCACTTCGTAGTGAAGTTGGTAATTTGGCAGTTGATCTGGCCTCAAAGATCGTCGGCGAATCATTGGCAGATCAAGCACGCCAATCAAGAATCGTCGAGCGCTTCATGGCGGATTTGGAGAAGAAGTAAGAGATGGCAATTCATTTGGGCGGAAGTAGCAGGCAATCACTTGTCGCTACTAGCGCGGCATTGGAAGCAGAACTCAAAGGGGTCTCTGCCGATGCTGCTGCGCTACTCTCAAATGAACTCTTTGCCGTCGTTAATGTGCTGGGTGCAAATGTCGCACTTCGCCGCGCAATTACAGATCCCGCACGTAGCGCCGAAGATAAAGCGAAATTACTTGGCGATATCTTCCTTGGAAAACTTGGCAAGAATGCGATGGATATTGCAGTAAAGGCAGTTTCATTGCGTTGGTCTGCACCAAGTGATCTGCTAATTTCCTTGGAACAAGTGGCAATTCAAGCCGAGGCCAGTGCAGCCAACAGTCGCGGTGAATTGGACCAATTAGAAGATGAGCTATTCATTTTCGCTCGCGCATTGGTGGCTAATCAAGAGTTGCGCAATGCGTTAAACGGAAATTCGGATGCCATCGCAGAGAAACAAACCTTGGTTAACAGCGTGCTTAAGAATTCGACCAAGTCGACTAAAGCGCTAGTTGCGCAGATCGTAAATGGCCTTTGGGGTCGCAATATCGAAACTGCGCTCGCAGATTTAGCGCACGGTACTGCAAATTTCCGTAATCTTGTGGTGGCGCATGTGCGCACCGCAATCGAGCTAAGCGATAAGCAGAAGAGCGAATTGACCAAAGCGCTAAGTAAAGAAGTTGGTCAAAATGTAAGGATTAATATCGAGATCGATCCACGAGTTTTGGGTGGCATCTCGATTCGTTTCAGAGATGAATTGATTGATGGCACCGTCATCAGTCGTATGGCAGAAGCAAGCCAAGTGCTTGCAGGAAAGTAAGGAGAATAGAGATGGCGGAACTCACGATCCGACCAGAAGAAGTTCGCGATGCATTAGCGAATTTCGTTAAGTCATATCAGCCAGGCGGCGCAGGGCGCGAAGAGATCGGTATCGTTACCGAAGCTTCTGATGGTATTGCGCGCGTCGAAGGCTTGCCTTCAACGATGACCAACGAGTTGTTGAAGTTTGAGAACGGAACTTTAGGACTGGCACTTAACCTCGATGTTCGTGAGATCGGTGTGGTTATTTTGGGCGCCTTCTCCGGAATTGAAGAAGGTACCAAGGTCTATCGCACTGGCGAGATTCTTTCTGTGCCAGTTGGTGATGCATTCCTTGGTCGCGTAGTTGATGCACTTGGCCGACCAGTAGATGGCAAGGGCCCAATCAATGCAGAAGAGTCCCGCGCACTTGAATTACAGGCGCCAACAGTTGTGCAGCGCCAACCAGTTAAAGAACCATTGATGACTGGAATCAAGGCGATCGACGCGATGACCGCGATCGGTCGTGGTCAGCGTCAGTTGATTATTGGTGATCGTCAGACCGGAAAGACCGCGGTAGCTGTCGATACCATCATCAACC
>CAWULI010000180.1:0-1696 GCA_963923155.1 uncultured bacterium | reverse complement strand
AAATGGGCATCGCACCAATTCCATCAGTAGGTGGAAAGACCGTTCACCAGTTCTCGGGTGTTTATGGTTACTGGCAATCAGCAAAGGTTTCAGGTCAACCAAATGCTGTCTCTGTAGGTAAGGTCCTTCGCTATGTTGGCTCAGCAGAGTTCCAATTAGCACTTAACAAGGCCGGAAATAACATTCCGGTTAACCAATCTGCTCTATCACAGATGTCAGATAAGAACCTTGCTGCATTCGGACAAGCTGGCGTTAATGCATATCCAATGCCTGCTTATGTATTCATGGATACTGTCTGGAGCAAAGTCGGATCAGCTGAAGCTGCAATCCTTGCAGGAAAGTACACCGGAACTCCTGGTGACTTCCTACGTAAGGCAATTGCCGCTGCACAGGCTGCAATCGACACCAAGTAATTATTTTCTTACAAATTAAATAATTACTTAATATCTATTAAGGCAAGGGGCTCGAGCAATCGGGCCCCTTGTTTGATTCTTAATACCTACTAAACTCACGCCAACTTAACTAACCCGACCCTCATATATTCACCTCAAGGAGACTCGAGTGGCAACGCCGGAAGATATAAAAGCCCGCCGCAAAGCCGCTCGCCATTTATATGATGGCGGAACTCCAAGTGTTCGTGGTCAGATCGCCAAGATCATAATCTTGGGTTTGATTGATGCATTTACCGGAACGATTTTCTTTGCCTTACTTGGTAAGAATCAAATTACCTTTGCCGTAATTTTGGCAGCGGTCACTTTGATTTTAAATTGGATCTATCTGCGCAAAGGTGGGCTGCCAGCCAAATATCTAGCTCCAGGAGTAGTGCTTTTAATCTGCTTCCAGATCTACACCGTAATTTTCAGCGGCTACATCGCATTCACAAACTACGGTTCATTACACAACGGAAATTACGAATCTGCTTTGAGTGCAACTATGTTGGCCGCGCTTCAGCCGGTTGATGGCGCCGATTACGACATCAAAGTCGTTAAGGGCTCTGACGGCGTACTTCAGTTTTTAGCTACCGATGTAAATACCAAAAAGGTCTATCTAGGTGGTTCTGATTTCAAAACTCATGGCTTCCACGAAGTTACCACCGCTGACGGGTTAGTTATGGGAAGCGATGGAATGGCGGAATCGCTACAGGGATACACGCGATTAAGCGATGATGAAATCACCAACAATTCTGTTGCAGTTGTCGGTTTACAAGTACCCCTTGGACCAAATCCTGCTACCGATGGATTCTTAAAGACCACTGATGGATACGCAGCGACCAAGAACACTTATACCTATACCTACGACGCTGCATCACGCACCATCATCAACGTAGTAGATGGCCAGAAATTCAAGGCAGATGACCGCGAAGGATTCTTTATAAATCCTGAAAACGGTAATCGCCTAAATGAGATCGGTTGGCGCACCAATGTGGGTTGGAAGAACTTCAATACCATTTTCAACGATAAACAATTACGTGGTCCGCTACTTGGAGTGCTCTCTTGGACCTTCCAATTTGCGATTCTTACCGTGCTCTCAACCTTCATACTGGGATTGGCGCTAGCCCTTCTTTTAAATGACCAACGCATTAAGGGTTTAAAGATCTATCGCTCGATTTTGATCTTGCCTTACGCCTTCCCGGCCTTCCTCTCTGCATATGTATGGAAAGGTATGTACAACACCGATCGCGGATTTATAAATAATT
>CAWULI010000179.1:0-1722 GCA_963923155.1 uncultured bacterium | reverse complement strand
AGATGTGTATAAGAGACAGTTACTGACCCTTCCAATTAGCCATCTCGCGCTTTAGTGGATCAAGTCCCATCGGTCCGATCTTTAGTGCATAGTTATGGAACTTCTTGATCTCAAAGCTGGTACCTAACCGCTCCTTTGCCGCTTCGCGGATCTCCATCCAGAAGCGCTCGCCAACTTTGTAAGAGATCGCCTGACCTGGCCAACCCAAATAACGTTCGATCTCACTCTTGGCAAAATCTGGCGCCATCATCGCGTTATCTACTAACAATTCAAAACCAGATTGAGCATCCCAAACTTTTCCATTTGGCGCTTTGAATCCGCAGTGCATTCCGATATCGACCACAACGCGAGCGGCGCGTAACGCTTGGCCAGATAAATAACCAAGTTCTAGCGATGGCTCATCGAAGGCGCCCAATTCATCCATAAAACGCTCTGCATATAGCGCCCAACCTTCTCCGTACCCCGAGATCCAAGCGCCAGTTCTTTGGAACCTGGATAAGCGATCTTTCTCTAGCGCTGCGGTGGCAAATTGCAAGTGATGTCCAGGTACTGCTTCGTGATACCAAGTCGATGCGATATGCCAGAAGTTAAAGCGCTTATGTCCCAAAGTTGGATACCAAGTAGTGCCCGGGCGCGATAAATCCTCTGTTGGCGGGATGTAATAGGGCGCAGCAGCGGCACCAGCGGGTGCGATGCGGGCATCGCAGAATGCAATTCGTTCATCAATATCGAAGTACTTGCCATTCAAATACTTAACCGCTTCTTCAGTGAAGTCACGCAATTTCTTTAAAAGCGCATCTTCGCCATCTATGCGGTGTAACTCGGCGTTCTCGCAATGATCAGCTACCTCTTTAAGGCTCTTATCGCGAAGGCCCAATTTGGCCGCCGCTTTATACATGCGGTCATTGATTCGTTGTAGATCCGCAAGGCCCCATTCATAAGTAGCTTTCAAATCTAATTCGGCGCCAGTGAAATAACGCGCCCACGGTTGGTAACGCTCTTGGCCAACTGCATCAGCTTCGTTGGAACGTGGTGCGTGAGTGTTACGAAGCCAATCGCTCATCTCTTGTGATGCTGCGCTGGCGTTCTTGGCTGCTTGGTGTAATGCAGGATATTTATCAAAGGGATCCAATTGGCGTGCCATATCTGCCCAGCCACCATTGGCATAAGTCTTTAATTGTTCTGCGACCACCAATACTTGGCGACGCGCAGTTTTAAGTCCCAGCGAATCCATCTCTTGCAAGGTGCTCTTCCAACCCTCTAGAGATTTACCAACCAAATTCAATCGCGCAGCCATATTAGCTATTGATTTATCGCCCTCTGTTGGCATGATGGTGAAGATCTGGCGGATATATGTTGCCGGGTTAACTATCGGAGAGTAGGTAATAAAACTCTCTTTGCTCTGGTGCAATTTAAGACGAGATTCCAGGCGTTCAATCAAGACCGCTTTTGAGATCGCATCGATCTCATCGATTGGTTGGAGCGCTTTCGCCTTTTCAACCACCTCTTTGGAAAGGCTAGCTTCGGCATCGGCCTCTGCGATGGTGAAGGTATCCAATTGGTCATCGAGATCGCGGATACCAAGCTCGGTGGCCGCCATTGGCGACATCCGAGCTCCGCGCTCTACATATTCATCTGCTAAATCAAATAATGGTGAACGGCTCATAGAGCCATTTAATCACTCGACTTACTGGAATTACCAGACTTAGCAGACTTAGCAGA
>CAWULI010000178.1:0-1733 GCA_963923155.1 uncultured bacterium | reverse complement strand
GACCACGTGAAGCACCGGTTACAAAAATCAAAGACATAGCATTATGTTAATCAGAATTAGAGAGTTGAGACGAATTTTTTTTCAGAAACCTCTACAAAATGGGCTTTATTTCCGATTGCAATCGAACCGAGATTGCGCTTGCCCAATGAGTTTGCCGGATTTTCAGAAAGGATTTTGGATGCATCTGGAATATTAACTCCTTTAGCAATTAGTCGGTCGTATGAGCGATTTAGGGTCAAGGTACTTCCGGCCAATGAATTATTTGAAGTCAGTCTAGCTACGCCATCCTTAACATGAACTTCTAAAGTACCGATTAAATAGTCGCCATCGCCTACACCGGCTGCAGACATTGCATCAGTGATTGAAATTAATCTTGAAGAATACTTACCAATTAAAAAATCCATGATCTCATCGTTTAAGTGAACACCGTCGTTAATAAATTCCAAGTGCATCTTCGGATCTTCTAGCGCTGCGGTAGCCAAAGTAATTGAAGGTTGCTTCAAATCAAATGTTGGGGTGGCATTCCAGAAGTGGGTATAGATGCTGGCACCGGAAGCCAATGCTTCTTGGCCAATCTCATAGCTTGCATTGCTATGACCTATTGCTACTTTTACACCATTTGAAACTAGATACTTAATCGCTTCAATTCCACTCGGTAATTCAGGTGCCAAAGTCACCATTGAAATTGAACCCTCAGCGACCGCGAGCAGTTCTTCTAAGATTGAAATTTTTGGGTCTATCAATAACTCTGGATCATGAGCGCCGCACTTATCTTTCGAAAGAAATGGCCCTTCGAGATGGATGCCCAGGATTTCACCGCTTTTCACAAATGGTTTCAATCGCCTGATCTGCTCTTTAATCTGAACTATTGGCGCGGTAACTAATGAGGCATTTATTGAAGTGGTGCCGAATTTGCGGTGAATCGCAATGATTTCTCGAATGTGCGCTGGATTCTCGTCGCTGAAATAGAAACCACCACCTCCATGACAATGGATATCAATAAAACCAGGTAGCAGTATATTTTCGATTTTGCGATCAGCTTTTCCTGAACTATCAATTCCAGAAATGGTCCCATTCTCAACTGAAATATAAACATCTTCAGCTAATTCGCCGTCAATCAATGCATGTTTCGCCTGAATTACCCTCATGGTTTGACCAAATCAAAAGCTAACATGGCACAGCCGATGGTTCCGGCAAATTTTCCGTATTTAGCGATCTCTAACTTAGGGCGACGCTGGAAAGTCAAACGATCATCTAGAAAACTTTGTATCGGGTCTATCAATTTAGAGCCTGCCTGCGAAACTCCACCACCAAAGACAATTACTTCTGGCGATAAAGTCGTAATCATAGATTCGATTGCAATTGCCAAAAAGCGCATCGCATCCGACCAAACTTGTTTTGCCACTGGGTCGTCTGAATTTACTATCTCGTCAGTCAATGACTCTCTGCCACTTAACTCTTTATATGTTTGCGAGATTGCACTACCTGATGAAATTGCCTCAAGGCAGCCTTTTTTGCCACAGACGCAATCGCGGTTATGTCCAACATTAAGATGTCCGATCTCACCTGCAAATCCATCTGAAGATCTAATTTGTCCATCCATAACTAGGGCTGCTGCGATACCAGTACCAACTGGAACAAAGATTGAATTAGTAAAACCCTTAGCCGCTCCATCGCGCAATTCTGCGACCATTCCGGATCTGACATCGTGGCTAAGCACACTTGGAATAGCT
>CAWULI010000177.1:0-1733 GCA_963923155.1 uncultured bacterium | reverse complement strand
GATGCGGTTTTGAAATCATGTCAGATCTCTTACATCAAATGGGATCACAACCGATCACTTTCAGACCCGATTAGCGATGGGCGACCAGCAGTTCATAATCAAACACTTGTGATCTATCGTTTGTTTGATGAATTAAAAACGCGAAATCCAGGACTCGAGATCGAAAGTTGCAGTTCTGGCGGGGGTCGTATTGATTTAGGAATGATTGATCACGTAGATCGATTCTGGACCTCGGATCAAAACGATCCATTGGAACGCCAGTCGATTCAGCGTTGGACTGCGATGGTGATTCCGCCAGAGCTATTAGGTACACATGTCGGACCTACACACGGACACCAAACTCATCGCACCGCGGATATTCGATTCCGAGTTTTAAATGCGCTCTTTGGTCATGCCGGAATTGAATGGAATATCTTGGAAGCCTCCGAAGCTGAAATCGCAGTGCTAAAAGATTTCATCAAAATCTACAAAGCGCACCGTAAATTGTTGCACTCTGGAAATATCGTTCGCGCCGATGTCGGTAATGCTTATCTATACGGAACGGTTTCGCAAGACAAAAAAGAAGCGCTCTTTACTTATATGCAATTAACCAGCGTCGATGGTTTCACATCAGTTCGTGCGCAATTAAAAAGTTTGGATCCGGCGCGCACCTACCGAGTTAAAGTATTGACCGAAATAAGTTCGAATGATTTTAACCATCGAGCCAATCCAGGTTGGTGGCCGGAAGTCACGGCAACCGGCGCAGAACTTGCTGAAATCGGACTTGAGGCTCCAGGGCTTCGCCCTGAGCAGGGCTTTATGCTCCAATTAACCGCAATTTGATGCGCTAAACCCTAGATATTTACCCCTTTCCAGCGTAGGTTCGCCTCACTAGTTTTACTAAATACCTAGGAATCAGTAGCTAGTAGAAAAGGGAGTTCAATGGCGAACGAATCAAAGAACGTCTCCAGACGTTCCGTTCTCAAAGGCGCAGCAATTGCCGGTGCAGGCGTTGCAGGCGGAGCCGCACTTCTCGCAGGTTGCGGTGGAAATAAGAAGCCAGTTACATTCACAGTACGTGGTACTGATCCAACTGGTGTAAAGATTGCACAAGCAGTTAACGATGCATACACAAAGAAGACTGGCATCAAAGTTACTCAGCAAGCAGTGGAATCAAATCCATTCCAGGATGGCATTTCACAGTATCTACAAGGAACTCCTGATGACGTTTTCGGTTGGATGGCCGGATGGCGCACCAACTACCGTGCATCACAAGGTTTGTTGCATGATGTTTCAAAGAACATCAAGAACCTTGGCGCTCAGTTAACTGCACCAGTTATCCAAGGTGCAACAAACCCTGGCGATGGCAAGCAATACATCATTCCGACCACTTACTATCCATGGGGACTTCACTATCGCAAGTCGACCATGACAGAGATTGGTCAGGATCCGGAGAACATTGCAACATGGGATGACTTGATGAAGGTCCTTGAAGCAACAAAGAAGAAGGGCCTTGTCGCATTCCCAATGGGAGACAAGGGCGGTTGGGAAGCAATGGGTACCTTCGACGTACTCAATGCACGTATCAACGGCTACCAGTACCACATCGATCTACTAAACGGTAAAGCAAAGTGGACCGATGACAAGGTATCTGATGTCTTCAAGCACTTCGCAATGTTGGTTCCATACATGAACGCAAATAAGAATGACATCGAATGGGATGGCATGCGCGATCTTCTTCTACAGAAGAAGGC
>CAWULI010000176.1:0-1744 GCA_963923155.1 uncultured bacterium | reverse complement strand
CGATTTCATCTCGACCTTCGCCTTTGCTTGGGTAGGCGCTCGCGTAGCGGCAACTAAGAATATGGATTACGGGGGAATTCTCTTTGTCGCTGCGGTCTCTGCCTTCTTTAAATCAGGTGCAGATTCACCAATCGCAGCTCTAGTAAGTGGTCTTTTAATTGTTTTGTTACGTTTACTATCTGTGAAGCTTAAAATCAACTTACCGAAAGTTAAATAAAAACCTACTTTAATTCTTTTTTAATTCCTTTTTAATTCCTAATTGAATAACCCCAAGCCAAAGTGGTCGCGATTACGACCCAGATTTGATAGGGCGTTAGTAGCAGCCCCATTTTCCAACTTGCTTTATAAGTGATTAGAAGAATTGGAAGCGTAAGTAAGGCCGCTAAACCAAGCGCGATGGCAGATAACTTCAAATTGTGCGGTACATAGAATTGATAAGCCCAGGTGAGTGCAAAGACGATCGAAATTGCAAAGAAACCAAGCCAAGCAATGACCAAACCCTTACTTAGTCTGTTCGATACTTGATAGGCAGAGATTCCCAACATCACGAAGTTATAGGGCCAGATCAAACCAAAGACATAATCAGGTGGTTGCCAAGATGGGCGAATTAGTGAGGAATACCAACCGGGTGAATTACTGACCCAAATACCAGAACCGACCGCATAAATAATCACCAGCCCGATTCCGACCGCGCTACCGATTAACTTGATGTCCACATGGAAAGTATTTACCAATTCGAGTAATTTGTAATCATGAAACGAGTATTGGTCACCGGAGCAACTGGTTACGTTGGTGGTCGTTTGGTACGCAATCTGATTAAACAGGGCTATGAGGTGAAAGTCTTCGTTCGAGACCGAAAGAAAGTCGCCCAATACAGCTGGGCTAATTCAGTTGAGATTGTGGTTGGAAATGTCACTGATTACCCTGCGACCTTCCAGGCCCTAAATGGTGTTGATGTGGCATTTTATTTACTGCACTCTATAAATAGCTCGACTAAATTCGATCAAATAGAGAAAGAGATGGCGTCAACCTTTGGTAAGGCTGCTGCAGATGCCAAAATCAAACAAATTGTTTATTTAGGCGGCATCGCTAATGATTCAAAAACTAGCAGGCACTTAAAGTCACGCACTGATACCGGAATTGAATTAGCCAAATCTGGCGTACCCGTATTAGAACTTCGCGCCGGCATAATCATTGGTTCTGGCTCTGCTTCATTTGAGATGTTGCGCCACCTAACGCATCGTTTGCCGGTGATGACCACGCCAAAGTGGGTCAAGAATCGCACCCAACCAATTGCAATAAGAGATGTGCTCTATTACTTGAGCAAGACCATAGAACTGTCGCGTCCGGTCTCAGGTATTTACGATATCGGGGGCCCTGAAGTACAAACTTATGAAAAGATGATGCAACTCTTCGCCGAAATTGCTGGATTAAGAAAGAGATTAGTAATTAAAGTTCCAGTTTTAACGCCAGCACTATCTAGCTTATGGATTGGATTCGTTACACCAGTACCAACTACTTTGGCGCGGCCACTTGTTGAATCGTTGATCAGCGAAGTTGTCGTTGATAAAGATAAAGATGTACATAAATTGATTCCAGAACCAGAGAATGGTCTGACGCCAACTCGCACCGCAATCGAATTAGCCCTAGAGCGAGTCAGCAGTAATGAAATTGAGACCAGATGGTCTGATGCCACCGCACCAACTGCGCCATGGCAGAAAGCTCAAGGAGATCCCTCTTGGGC
>CAWULI010000175.1:0-1747 GCA_963923155.1 uncultured bacterium | reverse complement strand
TAATTAACTAGAGTTCCGATGCGCTCACCCTTTACGGCGCGCGCAATATTGCCATTGCTCATCAGATCAAAGACCACGATCGGCAGATTATTTTCGCGGCATAAGCTAAAGGCGGCAGCATCGGCAACTGCTAATGATTTTGAAAGTACTTCGTCGTATGAGATTTGATCATATTTGGTAGCGCTGGAATCTTTACGTGGATCCGCGTTGTAAACCCCATCAACGCCACTCTTGGCAAGCAGCAACGCATCAGCACCAACTTCAAGTGCGCGTTGTGCTGCCACAGTATCGGTAGTAAAGAACGGCATACCTGCGCCAGCTCCGAAGATAACTACGCGACCTTTCTCCATGTGTCTGATCGCGCGGCGCGGTACATATGGCTCGGCTACTTGTCCCATGGTGATCGCGGTTTGTACACGAGTATCAACGCCTTGTTTTTCAAGAAAATCTTGTAGCGCTAAACAATTCATAACGGTGCCGAGCATTCCCATGTAGTCAGCGCGAGCGCGCTCCATGCCACGTTGTTGTAACTCTGCGCCGCGGAAGTAATTACCGCCACCGACGACGATTGCGACTTGGGTTCCGCCCTTAACTACATCGGCGATCTGTTTTGCCACACCTTGGACGACATCTGGATCTACGCCAATACCTTTATGGCCACCAAAAACTTCGCCCGAAAGTTTAAGGAGCACTCTGCCATAACCTGACATAAGTGCTCCTCTCTACTTTTCTACTTTTCTTTACTTATTTATATCTTATTACTGACCAACGCGAAAGCGTGAGAAGGCCTTTACCGCGGTGCCGGCCTCATCAAGAATCTGCTTCACGGTCTTCTTGGCATCCTTTGCGAAAGCTTGTTCTACAAGCGAGACTTCCTTCACGAAACCAGTTACGCGACCTTCGATGATCTTAGGAAGCGCAGCTTCGGGCTTACCCTCTTCGCGAGCAGTTTCTTCGGCGATGCGACGCTCCTTCTCGATTAGATCAGCAGGTACCTCATCTCGGTGAACGAATTGTGGGGCGAAGGCCGCGATATGTTGTGCGACATCCTTACCAACTTCGATCGCATCCTTGGTTAGTTGAACCAAAACGCCAACTTGTGGCGGTAGATCCGGGCTGGTCTTATGTAGATAGATACCTACTGGAGAACCTGCGTGAACGCAGACTCGACGAATCTCGATCTTCTCGCCCAAAGTTGCATTCGCTTCATCGATATGTTGCTGAACAGTACGACCTGCTGAGATCTCGCTCTTTAGGAAAGCATCTAGATCTACAGATTGCACCTTCATCAAATGATCGATTAATTCATCGCCAAGTGCCTGGAAACGCTCGCCCTTAGCCACGAAGTCAGTCTCGCAATTTAATTCGAGCATCGCACCAAGATCATTTACAACGCGTGCCACAACTAACCCATTGGAAGTGGTCCGTCCTTCGCGCTTGGTTACGCCCTTTAGACCTTTAACGCGAATGATCTCGACTGCTTTATCGAAATCTCCACCTGACTCATCGAGCGCCTTCTTGCAATCAAGCATTCCGGCTGCGGTCGCTTCGCGTAAACGCTTTACATCTTCAGCTGTATAACTCACTTTGATTCAGTAGCCCCTTCAAGAATTTCTTTCTCCCAATCAGCAAGTGGTTCACCTGCTGCAACTTCTGTGCTCTTCTCTTCCTTAACATCGCTTGAAACATGTTGGCTGCGAGCTTGTAGGCCAGCGGCAACTGCATCAGAGATCACACGGGTAAGAAG
>CAWULI010000174.1:0-1759 GCA_963923155.1 uncultured bacterium | reverse complement strand
CGTCGTGCTGCAAAAGAAGAGGGATTGTTAGTTGGCATTTCATCTGGCGCTGCACTTTGGGGAGCTGCGCAGATTGCAAAGCGCCCAGAGTTTGCCGGAAAAATTATCGTGGTAATAATTCCGTCATTTGGAGAGCGTTATCTTTCTACTGTGCTCTATCAAGATCTGATGGATTGATGTTCAAATTCATTAGTTCTATTCGCGAGGATTTAAGTACCGCATTACAACGTGATCCAGCAGCACGCAATAAGTTAGAGGTATTTCTTACCTACCCAGGTGTGCATGCGGTTTGGAATTATCGAATCTCGCATTGGCTCTGGAACCATCACATCAAATTATTGGCGCGTATATTCTCTAATCGCGCTAGGCGTCGTACCGGGATTGAAATCCACCCAGGCGCGCAAATCGGCCGTCGATTCTTTATCGATCACGGCAGCGGTGTCGTTATCGGCGAGACCACGCAAATTGGTGACGATGTGATGCTGTATCACAATGTAACTTTAGGAGCCCGTCGTTTCTCTCATGGAAAACGCCACCCAACTATCGGAAATCGAGTGATTATCGGTGCTGGCGCAAAGATCTTAGGGCCGGTGAATATAGCTGATGATGCCAGAGTCTCGTATAACAGCGTAGTTATCGAAGATTTAAAGAAAACTAACGATTCAGATATTTTCTATATTTAAAGCATTTAATCAGCCTAGTAATTAGCCACTGTGCTGTGTAGTGTGGCTGATGTGAACGTAGATGCCGATTTTCTAGCTATCCCCCGCGCCAATATTTCCGATGCCGCAATTAGCACTGGTCTAGAAAATGGTGCATCGCATGTTGATGTCCGAATCGAACGGACTCGAAATGGCATTCTGTCTTTGCGCGATGCCAAACCCGAAACTCAAACAGATACAACACAATTTGGTATCGGAGTTCGCGTCATCGTTAATGGCGCTTGGGGCTTTGCCTCTTCTCCTGAGGTTTCCGCAGATTCAGCAAAGAAATTAGCGCTGACCGCAGTAGCGATGGCCAAGACTTCCAAACCGCTTTCGATCGAAGAGATCACACTAGTAACCGAACCAGTTTATAAAGAAGGTATTTGGGTATCTGCATACGAGATCGATCCATTCGCAGTCGCTGATAGTGAGAAGATCGAACGTTTAGCTGGGCTTAGCAATAAATTATTAAGCGCTAAGAATGTGAATCACTCCAGCGCATACACGATGTATGTGAAAGAGCAGAAACATTATGCAGATTCATACGGCACCAGCACTACTCAACAACGCGTCCGTATGCAGACGCAGATCGAAGCAATATCAATCGGCGAACATGGCTTTGAATCTATGCGCACTTTGGCGCAACCTGCCGGTTTTGGTTGGGAGTGGATGAATAATTCAGTTTGGAATTGGGATAAAGAGATCGATGAATTACCGGCGCATCTCGATGAGAAGGTTAAATCACCTTCGGTAACTCCGGGTCGTTACGATCTTTTGATTCACCCATCAAACCTCTGGCTGACAATTCACGAATCAATTGGCCATGCCACAGAATTAGATCGCGCTATCGGATACGAAGCAAATTACGCCGGAACTTCATTTGCCACGCCAGATAAGTTAAACAATCTGCAATACGGTTCTTCACTCATGAACGTAACCGGGGATCGCGTCACCGAACATGGACTTAGCACCGTCGGTTGGGATGATGAAGGTGTCGCAGCCCAGCGTTGGGAAATCATCAAAGAGGGCAAACTAGTTGGTTATCAATTAGATCG
>CAWULI010000173.1:0-1782 GCA_963923155.1 uncultured bacterium | reverse complement strand
TGTCTAAATGTTTGTGCGTGATTAGCGCGCGTTTTCATTTTTAACTTGTACAGACAATTGTCAAGGTCAACTTTGACCAGAGATTGAGTTGTACTCTCCTTTTCCAGACTATTTGAGTGCTCGTTCTAAAGAAGAGGTTATCAGTTTAAAAAATAAAGGCAAGTTTACGCGTGTTTATGCGTTTTACGCTTCGAGTTTACGCTCGAGTTTTCGTTTAATAGTAACGATCAATGTAAAGACAATAATCAAAAATGCTATTGCCCAATATTTTAGAAATTTTTCTAATTTATCCAAGTTACTTGCAAACTCATATCCCAAAACAATGACGGTTGAAGAAAAAATAATTCCACCCGCGGCATTCCATTTTAGAAATGTCCAGTATGGAACTTTGTGCATTCCGGCCATAGCGGGCACTAATGCACGCAATAAAGCTTGTGCACGACCAAAGAAAATAGCCCATCCGTCATACTTCTCAAAGATATGTTCGGCCAGCTTCCATCGTTTTTCGCCAACAAACATTCCAAATCTAGTTGTTTTAATTCGGTTTCCATAATGTTTACCGATTTCATATCCAACTGAATCACCGGCGATAGCGGCGACAATCGCACAGAGCAAGAAAAGCCAAAGCGGCCAGGTTTTGGTATGCGCAAGTACCCCACCAATCAAAAGCGAGGTCTCACCGGGCAAGACAAAACCTACGAAAATGGCCGCTTCTGAGAAAGCCAGCAAGATTAAGAGAACAAAAAGCGGTACATGTAAATTGTGGGCCACCAACCAATCGGCTTGATGGTGAATCCACGCAGACATGGGGTAAGCGTAATGGCAGGCATTAACCTGTACCGGTGAAGATCTTGATGTTAGTTGCCACAAGCGTGGCTACTGACACTCGAGTCCTTCGTGAAGCCCGCGCCTTAGTAGGCGAAGGTCATGAAGTATTGATCATCGGTAAAGATGTTCCGGAAGGTTTTACCTTCGAAAAAATAAAGATCTATTCTGCCAGCGCCGGTACGGGACTTCGCAAGACTACAGAATCATTAGCTACAAAGGCCCAACCGATACATATTCGACTTGCTCGTTGGTTCTTGTTACCGCAACATCGTGAAAGAGCATTTGCGCAGTGGCGTGAAAACGCTTATGAAGTATCTAAGAGTCTGCAATTCGATGTGATTCATGTGCATGATTTCAATGCGCTAGAACTTGGCTATAAATTACATATAGAAAACAAGGTCAAGTTTGTGTACGACAGTCATGAATGGTGGGTGGGCAGGCAGCGTCAATACCGTCCGACCCCATTTATCGATAAGAAAGAGGCGGAGTTAGAGCGTTTATGGGGTTCGCAGGCTGCTGCAGTTATCACCGTTGGCGATTCAATCGCAGAGCTCTTTCGTACTAAGCGGGGCTTTAAGAACGTACACGTAGTAAGAAATAGTTTTCCAATTGGCGAAAATGGTGAGGTTACCTCGCCACCAAGTGGCGCGATTTATGCCGGGCGCATTGATGCGTACCGTGAACTTGAGACGATTATCGCGGCAGCGCCAAAGTTGAACTCAATGAATTTGAAGGTTACTTGGATGGGCGAACATCAAAATGCCTGGGCGACCAAACACCTTCCAAAAGCAATTGCGACCGGGATTGAAGTATCTGATGCAAAATCGATCAGTGAAGTTACGAAACAGATGCAACTAGCGGGTTTGGCTTTAGTTACTCATTCTAATAAATTCGAATCCCATAGATTGGCGATGCCTAACAAGTTATTTCATGCGGTGCACGCCGGTGTGCCAG
>CAWULI010000172.1:0-1805 GCA_963923155.1 uncultured bacterium | reverse complement strand
TGGCAAAGATGCGATGTTTGAGCGTTTGCAAAAGCTAGATCCCGCTGCTGCGATTGCAATCGATAGCCAGAATTTACGTCGCGTGATTCGCGCGTTAGAAGTTATCGAAATTACCGGAAAGCCATACACCGCCAACTTGCCACAAGAAGGTGCGGTGCATTACCAATCGAAATGGATCGGGTTATCAGTGCCGCGTGAAGTCTTGGATGAACGAATCAAGGTGCGCGCGGAGAAGATGTTTGAGAATGGTTTGATTGAAGAGGTAAAAGAGTTGGTTTTGGATGGTTTGATGTCAGGTACCACTGCGCGGATGGGCCATGGATATAACCAGATCATCGAATGGCAGATGGGCTTAAATAGCGATCCAATCGCCGAAACCATCTTGGTAACGCGCCAATATGCGCGCCGCCAAGAGACCTGGTTCAAACGTGAGCCGCGTATCAATTGGATTGAAGCGCCATTCTTGGACAAAGCGTTAAAATTAATTAAATGAGTATTCCAGCTTCTTACGGACACGGCACGCATAATGATTTCGTGCTGGTCTTTGACCCGGATGATCAAGTTTCGATCTCTTCTGCAGAAACCGCGCGGATCTGTAATCGCCAAACTGGTATCGGTTCTGATGGCTTGATCCGTATGGTCAAACGAAACGCTGTTAATGGTCCGATCTGGTTTATGGATTATCGAAATGCTGATGGATCACTCGCGGAAATGTGCGGCAATGGCATCCGTTTGATGGCGAAATATTTAGTCGAACGTGGCCACCAACCCGAAGGAATCTTTCCGATCGATACCCGTGATGGCGTAAAACATATGCGCGTGCCAAATGATGGCGATATCACCGTAAATATGGGACAAGTAGTCGACGAGGGTGATGATGTAACTGCTGGTACCGAAAGTGGTTTATGGAAAGGTTTTCATATCAGCACTGGCAATCCGCATGCGGTGGTATTTGTAGATGATGTCGATCAAGTTGGCGAATTGAAACATCCACCAACGGTACGACCAAAGGAACTTTATCCCGAAGGTGTAAACGTCGAATTTGTTCAAGTCACAGGCGATCATGTGGTCAAGATGCGCGTCTTCGAACGTGGCGTCGGCGAAACCCAGAGTTGCGGTACCGGCGTCGTGGCAGTGGCGCGAGCGGCTGCAAAACAGATGCGCGAAGATTTGCCGACCAAATGGGAAGTTAATGTTCCAGGTGGACGTTTATATGTTGAGATCGACGCACACCAAAATGGAATTCTTACCGGTCCTGCGGTCGTCGTGCGCGATGTAGATATAGAAGGATTTTTGGAACGTTAATTTGAGCGATAATTTCGAAGAGTTACTTTTAGCTTCGGCTCGCGTGGCATCGGAATACGATGCTGGCTTAGAGATCGAAACCCCTGATATCGTCGCAGAACGTGCCGCGTTACGTCGCGTAGCTGGTTTTAGTACCCAGTTACAAGATATCTCGGATGCCGAATACCGCGAACTGCAATTAGAGAAGGTAGTGCTGGTCGGTGTTTGGACCGAAGGTACTTCGCAGATGGCGGAGAACTCTTTAGAAGAATTAAAAGCGCTTGCCGAAACTGCCGGAGCACAAGTTATGGAAGGTGTCATTCAGCGCCGACCAACGCCAGATCCGGCCACCTATATCGGTAGCGGTAAGGTCGCCGAACTTCGCGAATTAGTAGTGCATACCGGCGCTGACACCGTTATCTGCGATGGAGAATTATCACCGGCGCAATTACAGAAACTAGAAGTTAAGTTGAAGGTCAAAGTAATCGATCGCGTGGCTTTGATTCTAGATATCTTCGCAC
>CAWULI010000171.1:0-1826 GCA_963923155.1 uncultured bacterium | reverse complement strand
TTGTGATAACGAAGTTTGGCGATGTCGAAGTCATCATGCACGCCAGTACCGAGCGCGGTTATTAGTGCTTGCACTTCGTTGTTCTGTAGCACGCGATCAATGCGGGCTTTTTCAACATTTAGGATCTTTCCGCGAATTGGAAGTACTGCTTGGAATCTTGAATCACGACCACCTTTAGTGGAACCACCAGCAGAATCACCTTCGACGATATAAAGCTCGCATTTTTCAGGTTCGGTCCATTGGCAATCCGCTAATTTGCCCGGCATGCCTCGACCTTCTAATAAACCTTTACGGTTTCTAGATAAATCGCGAGCTTTACGCGCCGCAATTCTCGCTGCTGCTGCATCAATACTCTTGCGAATAATGTCTTTTCCTTCGGTTTGATTGCGCTCAAACCACTCGGTTAGCGCTTCATTTACGCATTTTTGTGTGAAAGTTTTGGCTTCGGTGTTACCGAGTTTGGTCTTTGTTTGTCCTTCAAATTGTGGTTCGGAGATTTTGATCGACACAATCGCAGTCAAACCTTCGCGGATATCTTCTCCGGTTAAGCGATCCTCTTTCTTTCGGATGAATCCCCAATCTTCGCCAAATTTATTAACCACCGAAGTTAGCGCAGTACGGAAACCTTCTTCGTGGGTTCCGCCTTCGTGGGTATTAATTGCGTTGGCAAAGGTAAATACTGATTCAGAGAACCCAGAGTTCCATTGCATCGCAATCTCGAGTGAAATTTTCCGCTTTTTGTCCTCTTGTTCTAGATCAATGATGGATTTATGTAATTCACCACGAGTAGAGTTGATGTGGCGAACGAAATCGACAATACCACCATCATATTTGTAGACATTATGAAGCGCTTCGCCTTTTTCATCCACGTGCCCTGGGCGTTCATCTTTTAGGGTAATGGTTAAACCTTTATTTAAAAAGGCCATTTCACGGAAGCGATTTGATAAAACTTCGAAAGAGAATTCGGTGGTTTCGAAGATCTCTTCAGATGGCCAGAATTGGACCGTGGTTCCTTGTTCGTTGGTGGCTTCACCTTTTTTAACTGGCGCATCGGGGACTCCAAATTGATAACTTTGAAACCAATTAAAACCGTCGCGTTTCACATTTACTTTTACGACTTTGGAAAGTGCATTTACAACCGAGATACCTACGCCGTGTAATCCACCTGAAACTGAATAGCCGCCGTCTCCAAATTTTCCGCCCGCATGCAAAACTGTTAAAACAACTTCTAGAGCTGGTTTCTTTTCGACTGGATGAATATCAACTGGGATACCGCGACCGTTATCGACGACTTCTAGTCCGCCATCTGCAAGCAAAGTGATATCGATTCGATCGCAAACACCTGCCATTGCTTCATCGACAGAGTTATCGACAACTTCGTAAACTAAATGGTGAAGGCCGCGCTCTCCGGTTGAACCGATATACATTCCGGGGCGTTTACGGACCGCTTCGAGCCCCTCAAGGACGGTGATGGCAGAGGCGTCGTAGGATTTTTCGGCCATTGCACCTCCGGAAAGCTAAATGGCTGCAATCGCCAGCCAAGACCCAAAATCATGGGCACAGCCGTAAATCCTAGTGGTAAACCAAGACACTGAATACCGAAAATCGGGGCTAGAAGGTAGGTATGAGCCTTTTATACGCGTAAGTTGTAGGTGGGTTATGGGTGAGTTACTTTAAAGGGCTCAACCGTAGGTATCGCGGGGGCCTTTGGCGCCTTTGATAGTTCGAAGGCCTTTTCGCCAACTTGGGCTATTTGGGCCGATGATTTCAAGTGAATTTATATTGGGTGCAATGTTTTGAATTGATTGTAATAGTTGAAGTTTAAT
>CAWULI010000170.1:0-1844 GCA_963923155.1 uncultured bacterium | reverse complement strand
CCTTGTGACCAATGGCGATCTCGGAGCCAACGAATGGCTCGTCGACGAGATGCTTGAGTCTTATCTAAAAGATCCTAATTCAGTTGATCCGGCTTGGGTCGAATACTTTAAGAAAAATGGAAAATTAAATGGTGCTGCTCCAGTTGCAACCACAACTCAAGCTACAAATCCATTGGCTGGTGCACCTAAAGGTGGCACTCCGCCAGTACCTAAATCTTCACAACAACCTTCACAACAATCTTCAACGTCAGCCGTACAACCTGTTGCGCCTGCACCAGTTACACAACCAGTAGCACAAGTGGCTCAACCAGTTTCGCAATCGGTCACACAGCCAATTGCGCAAGAGGTATTAAAAGAACGTAGCAAACCAGTTCCGACTCCAGCAGATCCACAAGTTAGACCGGCACCAGTTGTTGCAACACCTAGCGCTGCGCGCGTTGAACCTTTGCGCGGTGTGGCTGGTCGCGTGGTGCAATCAATGGAAGGCTCGCTAACGGTTCCGACTGCAACCAGTGTTCGTGCGATTCCGGCCAAGTTATTAATTGATAATCGCATCGTCATCAACAATCATCTAAAGCGCACCCGCGGTGGCAAAGTTTCTTTCACGCACTTGATTGCATTTGCGATGATCGAAGCAATCAAACAAGCGCCAGAGATGAATGCCTTCTTCACCGAATTAGAAGGTAAGCCAGCGCTTGGCCATCCAGAACATATCAATCTTGGTATCGCGATTGACCTAACAAAAGAAGATGGCTCGCGCCAATTATTGGTGCCATCAATCAAGGGCTGCGAGGATATGGATTTCGCGCAATTCTGGGGCGCATACGAAGCTACCGTTAAGAAGGCGCGTAATGGCGCATTAACTGTCGAAGATTTCGCTGGAACTACAGTCTCGCTGACAAATCCCGGAACGATCGGCACCGTGCATTCTGTGCCACGATTAGTGCAAGGGCAAGGTTTGATTCTTGGCGTCGGTGCGATGGATTACCCAGCAGAATTCCACGGAAGTAGTGAAGAAACCTTAAACAAATTAGGAATCAGTAAGGTAGTAACACTTACCTCTACTTATGATCACCGAATCATCCAAGGCGCACAATCTGGTGATTTCTTAAAGCGCATTCATGAATTATTGCTCTCGGATTCCTTCTTTGATCAAGTATTCCAAGCGCTACGTATTCCTTATGTGCCGATTCGCTGGGCACAAGATGTAGCAAGCAATGAGAGCGAGATTGCTAAAACCGAGCGAATTCTCGAGCTAATCAATGCCTATCGCGTCAGCGGGCATTTGATGGCAGATGTCGATCCGTTGGAATTCGTGATGCGTTCGCACCCCGATTTAGATGTTGGTTCGCACGGACTATCGCTCTGGGATCTTGATCGCACCTTCCCGACCGGTGGTTTCGGTGGCAAGTCGCATATGGCACTTCGCGAGATTCTGGGAATTCTTCGTAATTCTTATTGCCGCACCATCGGAATCGAATACATGTATATCGATGACCCTGCTGAACGCCATTGGATTCAGCAAACTGTCGAAGTCGGTGCACCAAAATTACCGAAGGCCGAACAAATTCACGTCTTGCGCAAATTAAATAGCGCAGAGGCTTTTGAAACTTTCTTGCAAACCAAATTCGTCGGACAGAAGCGCTTCTCATTGGAAGGTGGCGAATCTGTAATTCCCCTTCTTGATGCGGTGATCTCAGCTGCTGCAGATCGCGGACTAGATGAAGTTTGTATCGGCATGCCACACCGTGGTCGTTTAAATGTTTTAGCAAACGTCGCCGGCAAGCCGCATGGCCAGATCTTCCAAGAGTTCGAAGGACATTACCAAGAGAATCAAGTTCAAG
>CAWULI010000169.1:0-1848 GCA_963923155.1 uncultured bacterium | reverse complement strand
GGAGAACCGCTAAGAGTTGCTGGTGGATTTACTCTGGATGGTTTTAGCTCCCCGCTAATCAAGTCCATCTCAGGTGATTACACAAATGTAGTTGGTTTATCCATGGCTTATTTACGTAAGAGCCTGTCACATCTGGGTTATAGCTGGCCAGAAGTAAAGCAGATGGGGAAAAAATGAAGCGGGTATTGATTGCTAATCGTGGCGAAATCGCAGTCCGAGTTATTCGCGCCTGTAAGGATCATGGCTTGGAATCTGTTGCAGTCTATTCAGATGAGGATCGCAATTCTTTACATGCATCGATGGCGGATGCCTCGTATTCATTAAAAGGAATAACTGCAGCTCAAACTTATTTGAATATAGAGAAAATTATCCAGGTAGCCAAAGACTCTGGTTCTGATGCCGTTCATCCAGGTTATGGATTCTTATCGGAGAATGCCGATTTTGCTCAGGCGGTAATCGATGCCGGGCTTACATGGATTGGTCCACCACCAATTGCAATTCGCGCGCTCGGCGACAAAGTTTCCGCACGAAAGATCGCGTCCGCAGCTGGGGCACCACTGGTCGCCGGAACGAAGGATCCTGTTAAATCTCACGAAGAGGTGATTGCTTTCGCAAAGGAGCATGGCCTTCCAGTTGCGATCAAAGCGGCTCATGGTGGCGGTGGACGTGGTTTAAAGGTCGCCCGTACTTTAGAAGAGATTCCAGAGTTATATGCGTCGGCGGTACGTGAGGCAATCGCTGGTTTTGGTCGAGGTGAATGTTTCGTCGAACGATACTTAGATAAGCCACGACATGTCGAAACCCAAGTCTTGGTAGACAAACATGGCAATGCGGTAGTTATTTCTACTCGTGATTGTTCGCTCCAGAGACGCCATCAGAAATTAGTCGAGGAAGCTCCGGCTCCTTTCCTTTCCGTTGAACAGAACGAAGAGCTTTATCGAGCAAGCAAATCGATTATGAAAGAGGCTGGTTATATCGGTGCCGGAACCTGTGAATTCCTAGTTGGGCTCGATGGCACAATCTCATTTCTCGAAGTTAATACTCGACTCCAGGTAGAACATCCGGTTTCCGAGGAAGTAACCGGAATCGATCTTGTAAGAGAACAGTTCCGGATCGCCGAAGGCGAAGCACTCGGATTTGGTGATCCCGAAATTCGTGGACATTCCATAGAGTTTCGAATAAATGGCGAAGATCCAGGTCGAAATTTTCTTCCCGCGCCCGGTCAAATAACTAAATGGCACTTGCCGACTGGCCCAGGTGTTCGTGTTGATGCTGGTTTTAGAAATGAAGACTCGATTGGCGGCAATTTTGATTCGCTACTTGCCAAATTGATCGTTACTGGCGCGACCCGCGAAATTGCGATTGAAAGATCTCGTCGTGCGCTAGCAGAATTCAAAGTCGATGGATTGGCAACTGCGCTGCCTTTCCATCGCGCTATTGTTGAAGACGATAACTTTGTTAAAAATTTCAAGGTGTATACAAGTTATATCGAGAATGAATTTAAAAATGAGATTCCGCAATTTCAAAGTAGCGCTCCAGTGGTGCAAAGCCATGCTGCTCCTGAACATGTGATCGCGGAGATAAATGGCCATCGTTTCGAAGTATTGGTTCACGCCCCAGAACCAGTACATAAACGCCATCGAGCAAAGAGAGGCGCCGCTGGCGGTGCTACCGGTGATGGTTTGCTGGCACCGATGCAAGGTACAGTTGTAAAAATCGCAGTTTCAGAAGGTGACCGTGTCGAAAAAGGTGATTTGGTGTTTGTGCTTGAAGCAATGAAAATGGAACAACCTTTAACCGCTCACAAATCTGGCAAGATCTCAAAATTGATCGTTGAAATTGGCGAGA
>CAWULI010000168.1:0-1858 GCA_963923155.1 uncultured bacterium | reverse complement strand
GCTAGAGCAATCATGACTACAGATTCAGTTCCTAAAAAAGTGACGGTATCTAAAAGCGGAGTTACTACCTCTGGTATCGCTAAAGGGGCTGGAATGTTGGCGCCTGCTTTGGCCACGATGCTCTCGGTAATTATGACTGACGCGGTAGTTGATGGTGAAGTTGCAAAAGAAACTTTTGCTCGCGTGGTTGATCGCACTTTCAATCGAATTGATTCAGATGGTTGTACTTCGACAAATGACACCGTCCTATTTATGGCTTCAGGCGCTAGCGGAGTTAAGTTAAATGGTGACGAACTTGAAAAACTACTTCTAGAAGTATGCGGATCACTTGCTGAACAATTGATTGCAGACGCCGAAGGCGCCTCTAAAACCATTGCGATAAACGTGATTAATGCCGCTTCCGAAACTGATGCGGTTGCAGTAGGACGCGCCAATGCTCGTAACAATCTCCTGAAGTGTGCGATTTTCGGCGGTGATCCAAATTGGGGACGAGTTCTCGCCGCAACTGGTACCGCCAACGCCGTATTTGATCCAGAAAATGTTGATGTGAAATTAAATGGTATCCAAGTGTGTAAAAGCAGCTCACCTTTCGAAGATCGAAACCTGGTGAATTTTGCTGAGCGCCTGGTTGAGATTGAGATCAATTTAAACGCAGGTAGCCACTCCGCAACGATCCTCACCAACGATCTCACGCATGATTACGTCCACGAGAATTCAGCGTACGCAACATGATCGTCATTAAATTCGGTGGTCATGCAATGACCGATACTTCGGGTGGTTTTGCCGAAGTAATAAAGAAATCACTATCTAAGGAGCCGTGTGTAATTGTGCATGGCGGTGGCCCACAGATCGATGCCGCCTTAAAAACCCATCAATTGGATTCCACCTTTATCGGAGGCTTTCGAGTAACCACTCCAGAGATATTTGCGGTGGTACAGCAAGTATTAAGTGGCACGGTATTGCGTGAAGTTGTAGCGCATTTGCGTGCGCATGAGGTACCGGCAGTTGGTATCTCTGGTCGAGATGGTGGAACTTTGCAAGCCAGTGTTTTAAGAAAATTGGTAGATGGTACGTCAGCAGAATTAGGTCGCGTTGGCGAGGTCGAGCGCGTCGATACCTCACTTTTAATATCTCTATTAAACGCTGGTTTCACTCCGGTGGTATCGCCAATTGCCGTTGAATTCGACGGTAACGTCGAAGTCCCAGCGCATGGATTAAATGTGAACGCTGATTTAGCCGCCGCCGCTATCGCAGGCGCTATGAATGCTTCGGCGTTGATTTTCATGACCGACGTGCCTGGTATTTATAAGAATTGGCCAGATCGAGATTCATTAATAAGTGAAATCTCTGCCAAAGAATTGGAGAAGATCAAAGGTAATTTTGATGGCGGGATGGCCCCTAAAGTGAAGGCCTGCCTTGATGCAATTGGCAAAGGCGCGAAAATCGTCAGAATCATCGACGGACGAGACCCTACCGCACTTGATCTCGCGCTAAGTGGAACGGGTGGAACGAAGGTGTTCGCGTGAAGAGTGTCGAACAGAGATGGGAATCGGTTTTTCAAAGAAGTTACGGATCGCCCAAATTAAATATCATCAAAGGTAAGGGTATTTATCTTGTTGATGAAAATGGTAAGCGCTACTTAGATTTCATCGGCGGCATCGCAACAAATGTCCTTGGACATTCTCATCCAGTTTTTATAAAGGCAATAAAGGAGCAAAGCAACCAAGTTGCGCATGTTAGCAATCTATACGCCAACCCTACTTCGCTGAAATTAGCTGAGAAATTGATCGAATTAACCGGGGATCCAGATGCCAGAGTTTTTTTCTGCAACTCTGGAACCGAAGCGAATGAAGCGGCG
>CAWULI010000167.1:0-1869 GCA_963923155.1 uncultured bacterium | reverse complement strand
CCCATTTCCGGCAGATTTCCATGAATTTATCGATGTGTTTAGGCTCGACAATCGCACACATCCGCTCTTGGGATTCGCTCATCAAGATCTCTTCTGGCGACAACGATGGATCGCGTAGCGGTACCCGATCTAATTCAACGCGCATTCCACCAGTTCCGGCTGAAGCAAGTTCGGATGTTGCGCAAGATAAACCAGCGCCACCTAAATCTTGGATACCAACTACTAAATCCGCTGCAAAGATCTCTAATGAACATTCAATAAGAACTTTTTCTGCAAATGGATCGCCCACTTGAACTGATGGGCGCTTAGCAGGGCCGGTTGCGCCAAAAGTTTCGGAAGCTAGAACAGAAACTCCACCAATGCCATCGCCACCTGTTTTCGCGCCATAAAGCACTACTAAATTTCCCGCGCCAGATGCTTTCGCTAATTTGATTTGTTCGTGCTTCATTACGCCAACACAGAGCGCGTTAACCAAAGGATTTCCTAGATAAGTTTCATCAAAAACAACTTCACCGCCGATATTTGGAAGTCCCAAACAATTTCCGTAACCACCAACACCAGCGATCACACCTGGTAGTACTCGCTTAGTGTCCGACGCATCCGCTGGTCCAAATCTAAGTGGATCCATAACTGCGATTGGTCTAGCGCCCATCGTCAAAATATCGCGCACGATTCCACCAACACCTGTTGCAGCGCCTTGATACGGTTCTATGAAAGAGGGATGGTTATGAGATTCAATTTTAAATGTGACGGCATAGCCTTGCCCGACATCGACTACGCCTGCGTTCTCTCCGATGCCAACTAATAGCGCATCTGATTTAGGTGCCTTCTCACCGAATTGACGAAGGTGCACCTTTGATGATTTGTAAGAACAATGTTCAGACCACATCACCGAATACATTGCTAATTCCGATGATGTAGGGCGACGTTTTAAGATGTCACGAATACGTTGATATTCATCAGGTTTTAAACCGAGTTCCTTAAATGGCTGGCTCTGCTCCGGATTACTTTCCGCTATTTTTACGGTATCCAGCATTACCCCACCATGGCCTTCAAAACTGAGGTGAAGAATGGCAGCCCATCAGTACTTGGTCCACATAATTCTTCAATGGCATGCTCTGGGTGCGGCATTAAACCAACCACATTGCCAAGCTCATTAGTGATACCCGCAATTAGATTGCGCGAACCATTTGGATTTTCTCCTACATATCTAGCAACGACTCGTCCTTGATCTTCTAACATCTTCAAAGTTTCGTCATCACATTGGAACGAACCCTCGCCATTTTTCAATGGAATTGTAATTCTACGGCCCACTTCAAAATCCATGGTCCAGGAAGTTCTATTATTTAAGATCTCTAACTCTTGATCTTTGCAGATAAAATGCAGATCCTTGTTGCGGGTAAGCGCGCCTGGTAACAGATGAGATTCACAAAGAATTTGAAAGCCATTACAGATGCCCAATACCGGAAGACCGCTCTTTGCTTTTTCAATTATCGTAGTCATCACCGGTGCAAAGCGAGAGATCGCACCGCATCGCAAGTAATCGCCGTATGAAAATCCGCCTGGCAAGATCACTGCATCTACATTGATAGTTGAATCGCCATGCCAAAGCGAAACTGCTTCGCCACCCGCGGCACGAACCGCGCGTTGTGCATCGCGATCATCAAGCGATCCTGGAAAGGTAACTACGCCAATTCTCATTTTGTATTAATTACGCTTCGATTCTGACCGAGTAATTCTCGATAACTGGATTTGAAAGTAAGAGTTCAGCGACTTTATTTACTTCATCCATCGAAGGTTGACCATCAACCTCAATTTCAAAACGCTTTCCTTGACGAACGCTTTTTGCAAAGTTGAAACCCAAACGTG
>CAWULI010000166.1:0-1874 GCA_963923155.1 uncultured bacterium | reverse complement strand
CGTATTTACACAGTTCACGTTCTCTTACTGCCAGGTCTCTTCTTGGCGTTAATCACTGCTCACTTGATGTTGGTCTGGTATCAAAAGCACACTCAATATCCAGGTCCAGGTCGTACTGAAAAGAATGTAGTCGGTTATCCATTGATGCCCGTTTATATGGCTAAAGCGGGCGGTTTCTTCTTCGTGGTCTTCGGTGTCATTGCATTCTTAGGTGCCATCGCATCGATCAACCCAATTTGGATGTACGGTCCATATACACCAGGACAGATTTCAGCGGGATCACAACCAGACTTCTACATGGGTTGGTTGGATGGTTTAGTCAGAATGGCGCCACCAATCGAGACTCATGCCTTTGGACATACGATCTCTTGGAACATCTTGCTTCCTGGTTTGATCATTCCGGGATTGGTATTTACTCCGATTGCACTTTATCCATGGATCGAAAGTTGGGTAACTGGAGACAAACGCGAACATCACTTACTTGATCGTCCACGCAATAAACCAAACCGCACCGCACTTGGCGCTGCAACCTTGGCATTCTTCGCAGTTGCATTGATCAACGGTGGAAACGACTTAATTGCTACCCACTTCCACCTATCTATCAATCAGATCATGTGGTTTGCACGAATCGGAATCATCGTTATCCCAATCATTACCTTCATAGTTACCAAACGCCTCTGCCTATCGCTACAGCGCGCAGATCGCGATCTAGTGTTACATGGCCGCGAAACCGGTCGTTTGGTTCGGCTACCTCATGGTGAGTTCGTCGAAGTCCACGAACCGCTATCAAAAGAAGAGATTTGGAAATTAACTTCGCACGAACAACCAGGTGCCCTTGAAATGCCAACAGCGGATGCCAATGGCGTTAGACCAAAGGGTGCGTTGCTCGGCAAAGTACGTAATAAATTGGCTAAATCTGATGCCGAACAAATCTCAAAGCCAACTGCGCTAGAACTCGAAGAAGGTTCACACCACTGAGTATCGATACTTCGCTGGCACTTGCCTTAAATCATGCAGCGATGCATATCAAAGGCATCTTGCCGGTGTTATCCGATTGGTTGGTATTCGTAATAACTCTGATCTCTATTCTCTGGCTGTTCCTACATCACTTAGGCCGCATCAAAATGGCCTTTACGGATTCACTATTTACGCTAGGAATTCCGATTGGTGTCGCTGTAGTACTAAGTGAGGGATTGTCAGCGTTATTTGATCGCGCCAGGCCTTTCGTGGCGGATAAAGAGATCACTTTGCTGGTGCCACATAACGCAGATGGTGGATTTCCTTCACATCATATGACTGTGATGGCCGTTATTGCGGTTTCACTTTGGTATCGCAATCACAATCTCGGCAAAATTCTCTTTAGCCTGGCGCTAATAAGCGGCCTAGCCCGTATCGGTGCCGGCATCCACTACCCCAGCGATATCTTTGCTGGATTAGTAATCGGATGGATCAGCGCCTTGCTAATAAATCGTTTTACGCGCGATTTAAGGCTCCGCTTACTTCGACGCTAATTAAGAACTAATGATGTGAGCCAGCTGTTGGCTTCTCGTATTCAGTGACAAAACCAATAATTGACATGATCAACAATCCTGCAGCGATTGCAGTAAGCCACCAACCGATAATTAACCCAAGTCCTGCCATGATCGTGCAAGATGCGACGGCTAGCGGCCACCAAGAATGTGGGCTGTAGAAACCTAGTTCGCCGGCGCCATCGGCAATTTCAGCATTCAAATTATCTTCTGGTAAAACTGCGCCGATCTTCTTTTGTGTAAACCACACATAGAATGCAACTAATAATGCAAGTGCAGAGCTAAGAATTAAGCAAGCAATGCCTGCCGGATCTCCACCAATGGAAGCATAGATTGTTGCCATAA
>CAWULI010000165.1:0-1888 GCA_963923155.1 uncultured bacterium | reverse complement strand
TCCACGAATGGACCCTTCTTCAAACTACGTGTCATTTGTGGTTGGCTCCTTATCTGCTCTTATTAGATGGACGACGACGGACAATAAATTGATCGCTTGCTTTCTTCTTACGAGAGCGCGCTTCTGGCTTACCCCAAGGTGAAACTGGATGACGTCCACCGGATGTCTTTCCTTCACCACCACCATGTGGGTGATCAACTGGGTTCATAACAACACCGCGGACAGTTGGACGGATACCTAACCAACGCTTACGTCCAGCTTTTCCAAGTGCAACGTTTGAATGATCTTCATTTCCAACTTCACCAACAGTTGCGCGGCAACGGACATCAACGTTACGAATTTCGCCTGATGGCATACGGAGTTGTGCGTATGGACCATCTTTTGCAACTAATTGAACTGCTGCACCAGCAGAACGGCCAATCTTTGCGCCGCCACCTGGGCGTAATTCAATTGCGTGAATCATCGTACCCACTGGGATATTACGTAGTGGCAAATTATTGCCAGGCTTAATATCTGCAGAAGGTCCATTCTCAATCGCATCACCTTGATTTAACTTCTTAGGTGCGATGATGTAACGCTTCTCGCCATCTGCAAAGTGAAGAAGTGCAATACGTGCGGAACGATTTGGATCGTATTCAATATGTGCAACAACTGCAGGAACACCATCTTTATCGTTACGTAGGAAATCAATTACACGATAAGCGCGCTTGTGACCGCCACCTTGGTGACGAGTTGTGATCTTTCCACTTGCGTTTCGTCCACCCTTTGACTTGATTGGACGGACTAGTGACTTCTCAGGAGTTGTGCGAGTGATATCTGAAAAATCAGCTATCGAAGCGCCGCGTTGTCCCGGAGTTGTCGGCTTTAATTTTCTGATTGCCATTATGAAACTTGACCTCCGAAGATATCGATGCGTTGACCAGCCGCAACGTGCACGATTGCACGTTTGGTGTCATTGCGCTTTCCGAAACCGATTGCAGTCCGCTTACGCTTTCCTTCACGGTTCATTGTGTTTACGCTCAAAACCTTGACTCCAAATACCTTCTCAACCGCTATCTTGATTTCAGTCTTGTTGGCACGTGGATCTACAAGGAATGTGTACTTATTCTCGTCAAGAAGTGAATATGACTTCTCAGAGACAACTGGCTTTAGAAGAATTTCGCGTGGGTCTTTCATGCTGACACCTCAACTTCACTCTCACGAGCAACTGCTGTTGCTGGCTTTGTAATAAATTCACGAATTGCCTTCTCAGTGAATACAACATCATCGCTCTTTAGAACGTCGTATGCGTTAATTTGATCATTCACGATTAGGTGTAGATCGGTTGCGTTACGGAGTGAGCGCCATGCAATATCTTCAGTACGAGATACAACAACTAGCAAATTCTTACGATTAGAGAATTGGCGAACTGCTGCAATCGATGCCGCAGTACTTGGTGATTCTGCAATCTGATCAATTACGTGAATACGATCTTCGCGTTGGCGGTCAGAAAGTGTTCCGGCAAGTGCTGCCTTAATCATTTTCTTTGGAGTCCGTTGATCGTAAGAACGTGGGATTGGACCATGTGAAACACCACCGTGGCGTTGCAGAGGAGCACGCACTGAACCTTGACGTGCATTACCAGTTCCCTTCTGCTTAAAAGGTTTCTTACCTGAACCACTAACTTCAGCGCGAGTCTTAGCTTTTGCAGTTCCAGCGCGAGCTGCTGCAAGTTGAGCTGTAACAACTTGGTGAATTAATGGAATATTTGCTTGAACATCAAAAATTGAAGCAGGAAGATCTACTGATCCAACAACGCTTCCCTTTGCGTTCTTCACATCTACTTTAAGAGACACTGTTATGCACCTGCCTTACTGTTAAGCGTTTCTGATGCAACTTTCTTAGAAGC
>CAWULI010000164.1:0-1890 GCA_963923155.1 uncultured bacterium | reverse complement strand
ATTCCGTAACCAAGCCAGGAAACTACCCAAGGTTCGTTTATTGGAAAATAATTTTTGATGCGATCTCCAAAATGTTCTCCGATTGCATGTGCAAATTCACCAAAGCGCGCCACGATCTCGCGATTGGTCCAACCACCCTTTTGACTTAACGTCTCTGGCAGATCCCAGTGATACAGAGTCGCCCACGGAGTAATACCTTTGTCTAATAACTCATCGACTAGACGATCATAGAAATCGAAACCACGATGTTCACGTTTGCTATCGCCATCAGGAAATAATCGTGGCCAAGAGAATGAGAAGCGATATGCAGCGGCATTTAGCTCCTTCATCAGCGCGACATCTTCTTTGTACAAGCGATAGTGATCGTTGGCTACATCACCGGTATCACCATTTGCGATCGCACCAGGAACTTTGCAGAAGGTATCCCAAATCGAAAGGCCTTTGCCATCTTCGTAGGCAGCGCCTTCGATTTGATAAGAAGAGGTCGCGACGCCCCATACAAAATCGCTTGGAAATTTGCTCATATGGCCACCCTAAACAAAAATCTTAAAATTAAGTAGCATTTAGCAGTGCTAGTTCATTTGAATAACGGCGGCTGCTCGATTGTCTTCAATTTAGTCGGCGACACAATAGAAATAGCCCATTGGGGAGCACCGCTTTCAAAAGTTACTGATGAATCTGTAGCAATTACCAAGCGTCCGATTGCCCACGGTGATTTAGATGTAAATCCCCGCAATCTGATCTTGCGCGAACATTCGCGCGGTTGGCGCGGCCGTCCTGCGCTACGTGGCCACCGTAGCGGTAAATCTGTTTCCAATCACTTTTCAATTGTTAAACATGAAGCGACCAAAGATTCCTTTGCGGTGCAATTTGCGGATCAATTGGCAGGGTTAGAGCTAAACATCGATTACCAATTAGATCAACATGGCATCTTGACCGTGCAAAGCACCGTAAAAAATATTGCAGAGGGCGATTACCACTTAGAGCAACTACTTAATTGGTTACCGTTGCCACCACAAGCCGACGAAGTTTTAGATTTTCATGGCCACTGGTCTAAAGAGCGCCAGCCACAGCGCTATCCGATTACTTATGGCTTGACTACACGTGAAAGTTTCGAAGGACGCAGCGGACATGACTTTACGATCACTCAGATTGCGTTAAATAAATCGACCAATTTCCACGGTGGTGAGGCTTGGTCATTTGCAGTTGCCTGGAGCGGCAACAACGTCAATCACATCGAGAAGTTAGTAGATGACAACCTTTCGATTGGTGGTGGTGAATATCTATTGCCTGGAGAGATTATTTTAAAATCAGGCGAGAGCTATTCGACGCCTAAAGTGATTGCTGCTTATTCTGCAAAGGGTTTAGATGAGATTACCAATAAACACTATGCGCACTTGCGTGCACGCAAACACCATCCAAAGTCAGAGCGCCCAGTTAATTTGAATTTATGGGAAGCGGTTTACTTTGATCATAGCTTTGAGAAGTTAAGTAAGATCATTGAGAAAGCCGCCGAAGTTGGTGTTGAACGGGTAGTACTTGATGATGGTTGGTTTGGTGCGCGCCGTAGCGATAAAGCTGGCCTTGGCGATTGGGTAGTTTCCAAAGAGGTCTGGCCGCAGGGGCTAAAACCCCTGGCAGATCTAGTGATTTCTAAGGGGATGCGCTTTGGCCTCTGGTTTGAAGGCGAAATGTTGCAGGCCGATTCTGATGTGTATCGCGCGCATCCAGATTGGGTTTTGCAAGAGCCAGGAAGAATTCCGGTCACTGGTCGCGGCCAACAAGTTTTGGATTTAACAAAACCTGCGGCATATGCACATGTTTTAGAACAAGTTGATGCGGTTTTGAAATCATGTCAGATCTCTTACATCAAATGGGATCACAACCGAT
>CAWULI010000163.1:0-1900 GCA_963923155.1 uncultured bacterium | reverse complement strand
AAATATGAACTTGAGAAATCAGGTGGCCAAGTAGTCGAGCAGGTGATTAGACCAACGGGCCTAGTTGATCCAAAGATCGTTTTAAAACCAGTACGTGGCCAGATCGATGATCTATTGCACGAAGTAAATTTGAGGGCAGAACGTAACGAGCGCGTGCTAGTAACCACATTGACCAAGAAGATGGCGGAAGATCTAACTGAGTATTTGCAAGAGCGAAAGGTGCGAGTCCGATATCTCCATTCAGAAGTGGATACCTTGCGACGCGTCGAATTATTACGTGAGCTACGGTTAGGTGAATATGACGTTCTGGTCGGTATCAACTTATTACGCGAAGGTTTGGATCTTCCCGAAGTATCACTAGTTTCGATTCTTGATGCCGACAAGGAAGGATTCTTGCGCTCAGCAACCTCGTTGATTCAGACAATCGGTCGCGCCGCAAGAAATGTTTCTGGTGAAGTCCATATGTATGCGGATAACATCACTGATTCGATGCAGAAGGCGATTGATGAAACCAATCGTCGACGAGCAAAACAGATTACATACAATCAAGAACGTGGCGTTGATCCACAACCCCTTCGGAAGAAAATCTCCGATATCACCGAATTGATCGCCAAAGAAGAGGATGACACCCAGAAATTGATTGGCAATCGCCATTCTCAGACCCCTGCTATCGGTGTACATACGAAGAGTTTGGTGAACCTGCCGCGACAGGAATTGTTGGCGTTGATAGAGTCGCTCACCGATCAGATGCGTAGCGCCGCAAGCGAATTGCAATTTGAACTTGCTGCGCGATTACGAGATGAGATCCGAGATTTGAAACGTGAATTAAGAGCGATGGAAGAGGCGAACTAAGTGGCAGAGCAATTAGTCGTACGTGGCGCACGCGAACATAACCTTAAGAATGTGTCGTTAGAGCTGCCACGCAATGCGCTAGTAGTTTTCACTGGGCTATCAGGCTCTGGAAAATCCTCTTTAGCTTTCGACACTATCTTTGCTGAAGGGCAGCGACGATATGTGGAATCGCTCTCTGCTTATGCGCGACAATTCTTGGGCCAGATGGATAAACCCGATGTTGATTTCATCGAAGGTCTTTCGCCAGCGGTATCTATCGATCAGAAATCGACCAATCGCAATCCACGTTCGACCGTTGGAACTATCACTGAAGTTTATGATTACTTACGTCTCTTATTTGCACGCGCTGGTCGCCCGCACTGTCCAAATTGCGGCAAAGAGGTAACCAGACAGACGCCACAGGCGATTGTGGATCAGATTCTAGATTTACCTGCCGGAACTAAATTTCAAGTGCTTGCTCCAATGGTGCGTGGACGCAAGGGTGAATTTGCTGATGTGTGGCAGGAATTGATCACCCAAGGATTCTCACGCGCGCGAGTTGATGGAAAGGTAATTCAACTCTCCGAACCTCCTAAATTAAAGAAGCAAGAGAAGCACACCATCGAAATTGTGGTGGATCGTTTGCAGGTCAAACCAGAATCAAAATCGCGTGTCACTGATTCAATCGAAACTGCGCTTAAGTTAGGTAATGGAATCGTAGTCTTGGATGTAATCGACAAAGAGGAACTAACGTATTCAGAACATCTAGCCTGCCATGATTGCGGACTCTCTTTTGAGGAGTTAGAGCCGAGGTCGTTCTCTTTTAATTCGCCCTTTGGCGCTTGCCCTGAGTGCACCGGCCTTGGCACCAAGTTGGAAGTTGATGAAGAACTAATCGTTCCGGACGATTCCATTTCGATTAATGAAGGTGCGATCACACTATGGTCGACCAGCAGTGGTAGCGAATACTTCATGAGGTTATTGGAAGGTCTGGCTACCGATCTAAAGTTCTCTTTGGATACACCCTGGAAACGACTTAGCGAGAAGGCCAAGCAAGCGGTTTTACATG
>CAWULI010000162.1:0-1914 GCA_963923155.1 uncultured bacterium | reverse complement strand
AAAGACAAGATCCTCGGGCCCATGATTTATAACTGCCTTCCCCTTGCAGCTATCCATCAAGTTATCCGAGGATCTTGCTGGGGCAAAACCTAGAGGTTGAAGCGCTGGCATGCAAATAAATAGCGCGCATTTTGCACCAATTAAATTTCACAAAAATGAGTTATTAAATGAAAGAATAAAGCCGTGGTTGAAGGTTTTGAAGTTTCCAAATCAATAGATGGTGATTTAGAACAAACTCTGCCCGGAATTGACGAGGGTGAAATCGTCGTAATTCGCTCAAAAAAGCGGAAACGGAACATTTCGGCCTATCGTCAGGGTGGAAAAATTGTAATTTCGATTCCGGCACGCCTCTCGAAGGCAGAAGAGCGACAGGTAGTGCCCGAGATGATCGCAAAGATCAGAGCCAAAGAGGTGGCAACTCCCGAATCAGAGCTGATGAAGTTAGCAGATCAACTTCTGACCAGTTATGCACCTGAAATCGCAATTCGGCCAGCCTCTGTCACCTGGCGCACCATGAATGAGAGATGGGGTTCATGCACCTCGGTTGACCGAACCATCCGTTTGGCCAACAAATTACAGCCTGCACCTACTTATATCTTGGAGTACGTCCTTTATCACGAAGCAATCCATCTACAACATGCTGACCACGGTGAAGAGTTCTATCAATTCTTGCACCGCTATCCCCGTCATTTAGAGGCAGAGGCATTCTTAGCGGGATTTGAATTAGCTGATAGGAATTAGAACCGAGCGGAGGTACGCGCTTCGCGCAATCTGCGCAGACGTTTTACCAAAATCGGTGCGGTAGCCAGCGCATCATCACGATCAATCAGATTATTTAGCATCTGGTAGTAACGCGCTGGAGTTAGATCAAATAGCTCTTTGATTGCGCTCTCTTTGGCGCCGGCATAACGCCACCAAGAACGTTCGAAATCTAAAATGCGAATCTCGAGATCACTTAGAGAAGCATTTGACGCAGCGCTGGTATTTTCAATCGCAGACATATCGAAGAGCCTACTACAAGGTATCTAGAATCTTCTCGATATCGTCGACATTTGTCCAGGGATTTACGATTGCAAAACGCAAGATTGGTTTACCTTCGTGTGAGGAAGGTGTGACAAATCCAATTTGATCCTCTAATAACTTATCGGACCAACGCTGATAATCCTCTTTCGCCCAACCTTTGCGCGTAAAGGCAACGATCGAAAGTTCTGGCTCTATTAATAACTCCAGATTTGGATGAGCTTTTATCAATTCCACGGACTTTTTCGCCACCATCATGGTGTACTCCATGGCATCTTTATATGCATCGGTACCATTTGCCGCCAAGCTAAACCAGAATGGCAAGCCACGGGTGCGACGGGTTAGATGAATCGCATAATCAGATGGGTTCCATTCATCGTCTTCATGAAGCGTCTCCAAATAACTAGCGTGCTGCGCCAAAGCATCCTTGGCAATCATTGGGTCTTTATAGATCAATGCACACGCATCAAATGGCGCGAACAACCACTTATGTGGATCTACGATAAATGAATCGGCATATTCGATGCCGTCGAATTTGGCGCGAACTGATGGCGCACAAAGTGCAGCTAAACCATAAGCACCATCAACGTGAAACCAGATGTCGCGTTCTACTGCAACATCATCAATCGAATCAAGATGGTCGATGATTCCTAAATTAGTCGTACCGGCAGTTGCCACGATACAGAAGACTCGACCACCATTTTTCTCGTATTCATCTATTGCGCTTGCAACTGCATCTCCATAGATCTTTCCATCCGCACTTCGATGCGCTTTGATCAAATCGACATCCATGATTTTTGCAGCTCCCGCGATGGAAGAATGCGATTGGTCACCACAAACCACTGCCCACTTGCCTTTATGGTTTGGATGATTACGTCTGGCATCTTCACGCGC
>CAWULI010000161.1:0-1920 GCA_963923155.1 uncultured bacterium | reverse complement strand
CAGCGATTAGCCGAGCAAGTTGCGGCCAAGTCCTAGCAAAACTTGGATGAAGTTCTAATTTATCTATCTCTTCGATCGTAAACCAACCAATATCGTGAGTCTCGGGGTTCCAATTCGAGGTCTCTAATTTGCCCGAAGCTTTGGCTATCACTGTGTCATAGCGCCAATCAATATGATCATCGCTAAAACGGTCGATAAATTGCACATGGGAACCATCGATGCCGGTCTCTTCGATAGTTTCGCGCAAGGCTGCCTCTTCGATGCCTTCGTGAGAATCACGTGCGCCTCCGGGTAAACCCCAAGTATCGCCGTTATGTACCCATGGTGCGCGATGCTGCATCATGATTTTGCCATCGCGGATTAGTAGCAGGCCGGCCGCGCCATTTACACCCCAATGCTTACCGCCACAGCGGCATTGCACCCAGCCATCACCATCTCTAGCCGCCATAGTCGCAATCTATCTCAATCTATCGTGTGGTTGTGGATAAAGAAATTCAACTTAGAACAAGTTAATTAACTTCTGCGCATGTTAAAAAATTCCTTTTTCTTCAAAATAACCAAAATAATAAGCGCGCTAATCGCTTTCAATCTACTAGGACTAATTAACCCAAACATCGCAAGGGCAGAGTGCCAGAGCAAGGCATGTATCGATGTCTATGTTAAAGATGGCAAGTTGGTTATCGATGGTCGCAAAGATGGCAGCACCTCAAAACCGCTCCCGACAACCACCCCGAAACCGCCTACGAAAAAGGTTTCACCGAGTCCGAAACCATCGAAAAAACCATCACAACCAAAGCCACCGCGCAAGACATACAGGCGACCTGCATCGCCAAGGCCAACGGTAACCACACCTTCGATGGCAGATCGAATCCTGGAATCTCTGCCGACTTTGCAGGTGGCATATCAACCAGAGGGCGCTGCTTTAATTCGCGTCCCAGTCATCTTCTTTACCGATTTACCAACTTTCTTCAATAAGACCTATCGCATAATTGGAATACCTGTATCGGTTAATTTGAAACCAAATTCGTTATGGGATTTCGGCGACGGCAGCAAATTGATCACTAGTAAAGCGGGTAAGCCTTACCCATCAACCGAGATTACTCATTCATACAGCGTGCCAGGAATCTATGTGGTCAAGGTATCGAGCATTTGGACCGGCACTTACTCAATCGCTGGGCAGACTTTCCCGATAAATGGTCGGATCGAACAAGTCTCACAGGTGGAGGTAAAAGTTGTAGGAGCCGCCACAAAGTTTGTGGGTAAATAAAACCTCCTCCTTTAAAAATCTGAAGCATTACCCGCTATGACAATAGTAAAAACACCACATGATTTATTAGCAGCAGTTCCATTTCTGATTGGTTACCACCCAAATGATTCTTTAGTAATGATCTCCGTGAAATCAGATGCGCTGGAAATGGCGATGCGAATAGATTTTCCGATAAATCCACCAGCTGGCGCTTATCAATTGCTGGCAAGCCATTTACTTCGCGATACAGCCGAAGCAGCACTTATCGTTGCTTATGAGCCAATCGACAATCGAAGTGGCGAAGAGGTCTTAGCAAATATCGCCGCTGCAGTATCTGAATTAGATATTCCAATCCGCGAATTGATGCTGGTCCGCGATGGGCGCTGGCGTTCGATGCTCTGTGATGATCCGAGTTGTTGCCCACCCGAAGGCAATGAGATTACCGATTTTCGCAATAGTCGGATCACCGCAGAGCAGGTGGCAAATGGCAAGGTCTTGCCTTTTTCCAATTCCGAAGGTCTGGCTCATTCGATTGCAGAGAGCGCATTAGCAAAAGATCCTGAATGGTCCGCCAAAGTCGCAAGTTTTCACATAGATGCCAATGATCACGATATCAATGTAAAACAACGCGATGGGGCAGAAGCGGTCTTGCTCTTGGCCGATTTCTATATCCA
>CAWULI010000160.1:0-1920 GCA_963923155.1 uncultured bacterium | reverse complement strand
GCAGATAAACCGGCAAGCAGTAGACGATTAACTCCAAAAGCAAAGAGAATTAACAATGTAAGCAACAAGCCAGTATTTCCGTAGAAAACTAATACCGCGATAAAGATCAGATCAATTGCACGAATCGAATTTGCAGCAATGACCGCGCGCTGTCTAGGGATTCGATCCAAGATCGTTCCGACTAACGGACCGATAATCGAATACGGCAGCAAAACGACTGTGAACCCAAGCGCTGCAGCCATCGCGGTTGCCTGTCGTTCTGGTGAGAAAAGTATGAAAGAGGCCAGTGCGCTTTGAAATATTCCATCTGTTAATTGCCCCAACCAACGCACTCTAAGCAGTTTGCTAAGGCGTGGATGGAGCACCAACGTGAAGAACTCCTGCATGGTGAGAACTTTATTAGTTAATTACAATTTGCCACATGAAATCCAAGCGAGCGTTCATCGATTACTCCTTGGATAAGCGCGCCACTTTAATCGCGCTCTTTCGCGGCGCAACCGATGCGTGCGATGCCGATCCTTATCTATTGCGCGCAGCAAAATTCCATGGCGAGAAAGCAAATCGAAACTGCCCAGTCTGCAAGAAAGATGAATTGGTCGAACTTCGATACACCTACGGCGATCAATTAGGACAGTACCAAGGTCGAATCAAGACGATCGCTGAGTTGGTAGAGATGGAGCGCGAATTCGGTGAGTTCCGCGTATATCTAGTCGAAGTTTGTAAAGGATGCCATTGGAATCATTTAGTACATTCGTTCACCTTGGGTGACGGCTTAACTCGAAAACCACCACGCAAGAAGCCAACAGTAGAAGATCAGGATTACAGGTAGCCTTAATCCATGTCGAAACGGACGTGGTTCCGAATTGCCATCTTCTTAGGTGGTTTAGGTTTTATCGCAGGCGCCACCCTTTTCGTGCTCGCATACTTCACTGTCAGCATTCCGAATGTAAATGATTTCGTAAATACCCAAGCAACCATCATTCAATATTCAAACGGATCAGAGATTGGTCGCATCGGTGCGCAAAACCGCACCATCGTGCCGCTTGCCAAGATGCCCTGGAATCTTCGCCATGCAGTGCTAGCAGCCGAAGATCGAAACTTTTATAGCCAACATGCATTTAGCCCGAGCGGCTTTGCTCGCGCGGTAATAGATAACATCAAATCACTTGGTAACGGTGGTGGCGGTTCTACTATCACGCAGCAATATGCCAAGAATGCATTCTTAACACAGCAACGTTCGATCACACGTAAAATTAAAGAGTTGGTTATAGCCATTAAATTGGAGAACCAATTAAGTAAGGATCAGATCTTTGAGAACTACTTAAATACGATTTATTTTGGCCGTGGCGCTTATGGTGTCGAAACCGCATCGCAGCAATATTTCAATCGTAGCGCCAGCCAATTAACTCTGGCTCAATCGGCGGTCATCGCATCTATCTTGCGTTCGCCAGGTTATTACGATCCGCAGTACGGCAAAAATAATATGAAGCGGCTAGAAGCGCGTTTCAAATATGTAATCGATGGCATGACCAAAGCAGGCTGGATCGATAAAGAGGTTGCGGCAAAAGTTAAATTTCCAACCATCATGCCCGGAACGCGCGAAGGTTCACTCTCAGGTCCGCGCGGATTCTTAATCGAGATGGTTCGTTCAGAATTAGTAAAACGTGGATTTAGTGATGATCAATTGATGAAAGGCGGCTTGATCGTTAAGACCACTTTCGATCAAAGTGCACAGTTGGCCGCAGTCGATGCCGTCGCAAAATTAACTCCTAAAGGTGCTCCAGATAATTTACATATTGGTTTAGTTGCAATACGACCTGGTACTGGCGAAGTAATCGCGGTTTACGGCGGAAAAGATTATTTAGTGCGCCAATTAAATGATGCCACGCAATCAATCGCGTTAGCTGGTTCTACTTTCAA
>CAWULI010000159.1:0-1936 GCA_963923155.1 uncultured bacterium | reverse complement strand
CCAGGGCAGGAATGCAGCAAGGGTAGGTGTGCTCTGGCGGGTGTGCGGAGGGTCCTTTACGTAAAAACGACTTACGTAATGACAAGTAGTTATCGCTCGAATAGTTAGTTGAATTAGAGATGGGGAATTAAATGTCACTTGCTCTTTATCGCAAGTATCGCCCATCAGTATTTGCAGATGTAATCGGTCAAGAACAAGTAACCGAACCATTAATGAATGCGCTTTCAAATGACCGCATTCATCATGCATATTTATTCTCAGGTCCACGAGGATGCGGAAAGACCTCTAGCGCTCGCATCATGGCGCGTAGCTTGAATTGTGAAAAAGGGCCGACACCAACTCCATGTGGTGAGTGCCAATCTTGTAAGGATTTAGTTGCAAATGGCCCAGGATCTTTAGACGTAATCGAATTAGATGCAGCAACACATGGATTAGTTGATGATGCACGCGATCTGCGCGATAAAGCATTCTTTGCGCCAGTTAATTCTCGTTACAAGATTTACATCATCGATGAAGCGCACCAGCTTGGACCTGGCGCTGCAAATGCTCTGTTAAAAGTTGTGGAAGAGCCACCACCACACGTAATTTTTATATTTGCCACAACCGAACCAGATAAGTTAATTGCAACAATTCGTTCGCGCACACATCATTATCCATTTCGACTTGTGCCACCTGGAGTGCTAGGTGAGCACTTAGAGAAAGTTTGCAAAGCCGAAGGTGTCAAAGTCGCTAAAGGAGTAATTCCATTAGTTGTACGAGCATCTGGTGGATCAGTGCGCGATGCGCTATCTGTATTAGGGCAATTATTAGCAGGTGCGGGTAAGGACGGCGTCTCGTATGAGATTGCGATCCAATTACTTGGATTCACTGATACCGCGCTGCTTGATGATGCAATCGATGCGTTAGCAGCGCGTGATGGTGCTACATTATTTACAACAATCGATCGTGTGATCGAAAGTGGTCATGATCCGCGACGTTTCGCATCAGATTTGCTAGAACGTTTACGTGATTTGTTGATCGTCAATGCACTCGGTGATGCAAGCCCTTCAGCAATCTTGCGTGAACTTCCAGATGATCAATTAGAACGTATGCGTTCGCAAGCAAAGCACATTGGTAGCGCTGGTTTATCTCGAGCTGCAGATATCGTTGCCGAGGGATTGACTCAGATGCGTGGTGCGACTGCACCTCGATTGATGCTGGAATTAATCTGCGCGCGAATGCTGTTGCCTATTGGCGATACATCGGAATCCGGAATGCTCTCGAGGATTGAAAGACTTGAGCGCGCGGAGTCGATTTCAATTCCGGTTAGTCGCTCGGTTAGTAGCAGCACTGCGCCAGCGCAAGAAAGCGCTAGTGAAGCGCCAAAAGCTTCTGTGGTTTCAGAACCGTCGAGCAATGAAGCGCCAAAACAAACGGCCAAGAAATCAACAGCCCCTTCAGCGCCTAAGGCAGCCCCAACAAACCACTCATTCGATATTGCAGGTTTGCGCAGACTTTGGCCAGATGTTATTGAAGATGTGAAGAAGAAGCGTCGTTTAACTTGGTCACTACTTAGTGCAAGCGCACAGATTATCGCTATTGATGAAACTGCTATCACTATTGGAATTGTCAATGCTGGTGCGCGTGATTCATTTTTGCGTTCAAATTCGGATGAAATCTTGCGCCAATCTTTTATAGATGTCGTTGGACTTGATCGCAAAATCGAAGCAATAGTCGACCCATCTATTGATGGTACGCCGCAACAGAAAGCGGTTCCAACAAAAGGTGAATCAATGGATGACCCTGAAGGTTTATCAGGTCATGCTCTTCTTGCAAAAGAACTTGGCGCTGAGATAATCAAGATTGAAGATAATTAATGTACGAAGGCGCGATACAAGATCTCATTGATGCGCTCGGTCGCTTGCCCTGTCTCTTATACACATCTCCGAGCCCACGA
>CAWULI010000158.1:0-1961 GCA_963923155.1 uncultured bacterium | reverse complement strand
ACAAACTCACCTTCAGTGATTTCAAAATTCAAACTATCCAGGATGGTTTTTTCTGCGGTGGGATAGATAAGTGACACGTTTTGAAATTTAATCACGCGGCAACCACCAGGAAAATAAGTGCGCTAAAGAGAAAGGCAAGATCGGCAAGCGCGAATTTCTGAGGGCGGTATTTGCTTCGCTTTCGGCTTATTCCGTAACCCCGCGAATCCATTGCTGCCGCTAAATCCAGAGCTCGCGCCAGCGAATCTTCTAAGAGTGGCATCGCTACCTGACGCCAATTTGCGAAACGATTTAGCAATCCATTTCTATTCACATTGCGCAACTTTTGGGCCACTGCAATTCGTCTCAAATTATCAACGAATTGGGGCGTCAAAGTAGTAGCGATAACCAAGATCGTAGCCAATTCATAGAAGATCGCCGGTAGCGATCTAAGTACTGCTCGCGGGTTGGTTAGAGAAGTTGCTGCGCCAAATAGCACGATTATCGAAGCGATATTTAAACTTTCGACGATGGTCGAACTAACGCGCTGCCAAGTAACTGCGCCACCTAGTCGAATTCCAGCCATCCATTCAGGAAGAGGAATAGTTGGCAAGGTAAAGAGTGTGGTTCCTGGTACCGGTACTCCAATTATGATGCCGATCAAAACTCGGAAAGCGATTACAAAGAGCGCAAGCTTTAGCGCATACGTGTAACTGTTCGACCAAGGCCCATCTGATTTGTATTTAGCAACCAATAAAGTTACGAATCCAATAGTAAACAGAGTAAGTAACGTGTTATTTGCCCGCACCAAAGTGGTGGCTATGAGAATCGACCATAGCCACCAACTCAGTGGATGCAAATTCTTAATTATTTATTTCTTAGCTAGAGATTTCGGGGTAGCGATCTCGGTACTGCACTCTTTGGCTGGGAAATTATTTAGTCCACAGACAAATCCGGAACTTGAAGTGCGAACTGGAACTACCTTGTTCAAAATATCCAAACCAGTGCTACCTGCCTTGACAGATACACATTGGCGAATGGTTGGTTGCACGTTCTCGCCCTTAGGTGCAATGGCACGAAGACCGAAATCAACAACTACGGCAACGCGAACCATTCCTGATTGTGCGGCGACTCCAGAACAAGTGGCTTTGAAGTTTGGTTTTAGCGCTGGCGATCCCGTATCTACGGTGTTACTTGAAAAGGAGAAGCGCCAACCTTCGACCGTACCATCTTTAGGTGTTGAGCCAGCTGGTCCGGTCTCTGCATAGCTCCAAGTATTTGAACCTGGCGCGGCTTGGAAATAACCCCAGTAGCGCCAACCTTTTTCACCATTTGGTGTCGTGGGTGTGGTGGCATTTGCTGGAGTCATTGCGCCAATTAAAACTAACGCAGAAAGGATGATGAGTTTTTTCTTCACAAATAAGTTCCTTTATTTTTTGAATATTTATAGGAGACTTACGAAGGCATCTGTCTTAAACTAAAAAAAGTCGCCCGCTCTAATTTATAATTCTATAAATCTATAAAAAAAGCGAACGACTGCTGCAAAGTTTTCTGACTTAGCCCCGCAATCCTCGGCGGGTGGTCGATATTTTCGAGATACAGGTAATCCGGCTTTAACGGTTGCGGGTCAGCGTTGGAATCACACCAAACTTCCCCTATATAACGAAGTATTAAGTTGTTTTGAAGTTGTAGGCTGGGAACGTATAGCAATAATGATTAAGTATCAAGCAGGAGCGCGGGGAGCGGCACATGGAATATCGCAAATTAGGCAGTTCAGGTATGTATGTTTCTGAGATTTCGTACGGAAACTGGATCACTCATGGTTCTCAAGTAGAACAAGAAGCCGCAATCAAATGCGTGCGCACCGCATTGGATGAAGGAATCACCACGCTTGATACTGCTGATGTATATGCAGGTACTCGCGCCGAGACTGTTTTGGGCAAAGCACTTAAAGGTGTCCGTCGCGAATCTTATGAACTATT
>CAWULI010000157.1:0-1981 GCA_963923155.1 uncultured bacterium | reverse complement strand
GCACAGAGAATTTGTAAACGCTTTAGCCTCGATTTGGTCCGTTTTACCAACTCTGGCACCGAGGCCACCATGTATGCGGTTCGTACCGCACGCGCCTACACCGGTCGAAATGGAGTCATGAAGATCGAGGGCGGTTACCACGGTAGTTATGACCCATTAATGGTTTCGAGTAAACCCTCAATCGCTGATGCCGGAGATGCTCACTTACCGAATGCAGTTACACCATATGGAGCAGTTCCGGGCGAAGTCTGGGTCGTTCCTTACAACGATGCAGATGCAATCGAAGAGATCTTTAAGAAGCATGCAAAAGAGATTGCCTGCTTAATCATGGAACCAGTATTGGAAAATATCGGAATCGTTCTTCCTGATTCCGGTTATCTTGAAAGAGTTCGCGAACTTTGCACTCAGTACGATGTCGTTCTGATTTTTGATGAAGTTAAGACTGGATTAACTGCCGGACCACAAGGTGCTTCCGAAAGATTAAATGTAAATCCGGATCTAATCTGTTTAGCGAAATCAATTGGAGGTGGAATTCCACTTGCTGCTTTCGGTGGCGATCGCAGATTCATGGAAACTGTGGTTGATGGGCGAATGGCACATTTCGGTACTTTTAATGGAAATCCATTGGCAATGGCTGGTGTTCGCGCGATCGACAAAATTTGCACACCAGAAGCGCTAGCCAAGGCTGAGAATTGGAACGATCAAGCTTTATTAAGAATCACTGATGTGATTAATGAATACGAACTACCGGCACACACTGTTGGTTTCGGTGTCAAAGGCTGCGTAACTTGGTCTGCAACACCAGTTCGAAATTATCGCGATTACAAGGCTACTAACTTCAAAATGGCTGAATTATCTTGGTTATGGTCTATAAATCGCGGCATTATCACCCCACCAGGATTAGATGAGCAGTGGTTGATTTCATTGGCACACGGTCAACGTGAAATTGATATCTTGGTAGATGATTTCATCGAATTAGCCAAGACCTTGCGCGCTTAAAATTTTAAGTTATTAACTTCGAGCAATAGACTCGCCCTTATGCCTGAAGAGTTGATTGTTGCGCGCGGATTAACCAAGAAGTTTGGAGATTTCACTGCCGTAGATTCAATCGACTTCTCAGTCAATCGTGGTGAATCATTTGGACTCCTGGGCCCAAATGGTGCGGGAAAATCAACCACCATGCGCATCATTGGCGCCACATCTCAACGCACCAGTGGTGAGATCACAATCCTCGGCAAAGATCCAGAGAAATTCGGACCCCAAATTCGCGCTCACCTGGGTGTGATCCCGCAAAAAGATAATTTAGATGATCAACTTTCGGTAACCGAGAATCTCTATATTTACGGAAGATACTTTGGGCTATCAAATAAATTCATCAGGGGCAAAATTGAAGAGTTGCTGGAGTTTGCACAGCTAGAAGAGAAGCGAGATGCCAAAGTTGAAACACTCTCTGGTGGCATGAAACGTCGGTTAACAATCGCGCGTTCACTTGTTTCCGAACCTGATATTTTGATGTTGGACGAACCCACCACAGGCCTAGATCCGCAAGCACGTCACATACTTTGGGATCGACTCTTCCGTTTGAAGGAAAAAGGCGTCACGTTAGTTATTACTACTCATTTTATGGATGAAGCGGAACAACTCTGCGAGCGTCTAATTGTTATCGATCGTGGCAAGATCATGGCGGAAGGTTCGCCAGTAGAACTTATAAAAAATTATTCATCTAAAGAGGTCCTAGAAGTTCGTTTCGGCTCGGAAAATAATGAATCAGTGGCGGAAAAGCTACGAGATAAATGTGAGCGCCTCGAAGTGCTTCCTGATCGCGTCCTGATGTATGCTGAAGATGCCGAACATGTTTTAGAAGAAATCATGCGCTCTGGAATGCATCCTAAGACCTCTTTAGTGCGCCGTTCTTCTTTAGAAGATGTCTTCTTGCGCCTGACTGGAAGATCTTTGATCGAATAATGCGAAAAGTTGCCAC
>CAWULI010000156.1:0-1988 GCA_963923155.1 uncultured bacterium | reverse complement strand
TAATTTCTCGAGCGCTTCGAGTTTCTCTTTATCTTTCTCCAACATAATTGAATCTTGAATTGAAGCGGTATAGAGAACCAATGCGCGCATACCTTCGGCATAAGCCTTCTGGGTAAGTAGCGAACGGCGTACATCTGCGTGATTGATGATGGTTACGCGCGGGCTGGCCTTATCCAATTGCTTGGTTAAATCTGGTCCTTGCACGCGAGATTTCGCATATTCCAAAGCATTCAAATAACCAGTAGATAGCGTTGAAATCGCCTTGGTACCGACCATCATGCGCGCATATTCGATGATAGTAAACATTTGCGCGATTCCGTTATGAACTTCACCGAGCAAATAACCAACGCACGGTTCCTTCTCGCCAAGATTAAGCTCTGCAGTCGCAGAAACATTTAATCCCATCTTATGTTCTAACTTGGTTGCAAAAACTCCATTGCGCTTTCCAAGTTCGCCGGTATCCCAATTGAAGTGATACTTCGGAACTAAAAATAATGAGAGTCCTTTGGTTCCAACCGCGCCACCTTCGGGTCTAGCAAGTACGAAGTGCACGATGTTATCTGCCAAATCATGTTCGCCTGAAGTAATAAATCTTTTCGTACCAGTTAAGTGCCAAGTGCCATCTGCTTGCTTTACTGCTTTTGATCTTCCGGCGCCGACATCGGAACCTGCATCTGGTTCGGTAAGCACCATGGTCGCAGTCCATTGCTTCTCGAGCATCTGTTTTGCGACTTTCTTCTGTTCGTCGGTTCCTAATACGTAACAGACATGTGCGAAAGATGCAGAGACATAAATATGTAGCGCAGGATTTGAACCTAATAACATCTCAGCCATCGCCCAACGAAGTGAACGTGGAATTACCGTGCCACCTAATTCGGCGGGTGCATCAAGTCGCCACCATTCAGCATCCATGTATGCGCGATAAGATTTTTTGAAAGATTCGGGAACTTTTCCTTCGCCGGTCTTTGGATCGAATTCGACACCAAGTCGATCACCATCTACGAATGAAGCAGCGATCTCGTTCTCGCATAAACGCTTCATCTCTTCCAACATTCCCATCGCGGTATCGCGATCGACTTCAGAGAAGATTCCTTTACCTAATATCTGGTCACGACCTAAAAGGTCGAAGAGGCAGAATTCAATATCGCGTAGATTCGCTTTGTAATGTCCCATGGCGAAAGAATGCTACTCGCCAGTAACTTTTTCAAGCCATGTAGCCTCTTCGTCGTGCGCAAGATTGAACGGGTCAGCAAACCAGGTAGTAAATGGAAGCATCTGGTGCAAGGTGAACCCCGAACTCAACTGGGCGTTGCGCCTACCAAACCTGAACCGCTATTTACATTGATTCATCTCTCGGATCTACATATCTGCGATGCCCAATCGACCACCAGATTGGAATTTATCGATCGCATGGCAGATCCAGGCCATCCGATGCAACCGATCTTGCATTACATCGGAACTTATCGCGCCCAAGAATTCTTAACTGTGCAAGTTTTAGAGGCGATGGTCCAATCGGTAAACCAGATCGAACGCGGTCCACTACTTGGTAAGAGCGTTGATGGAGTAATTGTTACTGGCGATGTCACCGACAACGCGCAGAGCAATGAATTGGATTGGTACAAGACAGTTTTAGATGGTGGGCCCGTCAAACCAAATTCTGGAAGCGATGAGAAGTTTGAGAGTTTCCATGCGCCTGAAAATAAAGATGAGTATTACTACCATCCAGATGTACCAGGCGCTGACCGACCACAGAAGTTATATGACTTCCCGGCATTTCCTGGTGTAACCAAAGCATCAACCAACCCATTTATCGCAACTGGATTGAGACATGATTGGTTTGCCATTCACGGAAATCACGATGCACTTTTACAAGGCACCACTGCACCAAATGAAGAGTTACAAAAAGCTGCGGTCGGAAGCGGAAAATTCTCTGGCTTACGCCCCGAGGCAGATTTAATGAAGTTAATCGAGAAGTTCGGCGAGATCGG
>CAWULI010000155.1:0-1998 GCA_963923155.1 uncultured bacterium | reverse complement strand
TAATTCGTAACGCGGTTGGTTCTTCAATTACCTCAGAGCCGAGCGCATTCAATTCGGTGCGAAGTGCGCTTAGTCGATCGGTCTCATGTAAACGCAGATGACCGATTTCGCGTAAATAAGAAGGGGAATCCGCAAGTGCGCAAAGCGTTGCGATTGCTGGTGTTAATTCGCCGACTTCATGTAAATCTATATCAATGCCTTTGATTTTCTCGCCACCGGTGATTTTCAATCCACCCTCGACAAATTGAATCGTTGCACCCATCCGAGTCAGAATCTCGCGGAGCTGATCTCCAGGTTGTGTAGTCTGCTTTGGCCAATCTGCAATCGTGACCGAACCACCACAGACCATCGCAATTGACATAAAGGGTGCGGCATTTGATAAATCTGGTTCGATAATTAAATCTTGGGCGATTAACTTTCCAGGTTCTACACGCCAAGTATTTGCTTGCTTATCTACCTGAACTTCTGCGCCGAAATCGCGGAGCATCTGAACTGTCATATCAATGTGGGGCATCGAAGGGAGCGCGCCACCAACATGCTTGGCAGTGATACCTAATTCGGTGCTTGGTGCGATTAGCAGTAGTGCAGACAGGAATTGCGAAGATGCGCTGGCATCGATTTCAATTTCGCCACCACGAATTTTCTTTCCTTCTTTTACTTCTTTATTTTCTAAAGTAAGGGGTAGGGAATAGCGGCCACCGTGATTTACCGTGACTCCAAGTTCTTCTATAGCTTTGATTACTGGGCCAAGTGGGCGTTCATGGGAACGCGGGTCTCCATCAAATGCGATCTCACCTTCGGCAAGGGAAGCAAGCGGTGGTAGAAAACGCATCACCGTTCCGGCATTTCCAACATCGATCTTGGCTGGGCCCTTTAATTTGCCACCAGTAACGGAAAATACTTGCTCACCATTTTCAATCGAATCTTCGATTTTTACGCCAAGTTGCTTGAGCCCTGCGACCATTAATTCAGAATCGCGTGAAATTAGCGGACGTCGTAATTTGCTAGTGCCTTCGGCTTGAGCGGCCAAGATCAAAGCGCGATTAGTTACGGATTTAGATCCGGGAATAACCACGCGAACATCAACTGGGCGTTTGCCGCGAAAAGGTGCGGGCCAGTTTGATGAAGTCATATGGAGAATTCTAACGCCCATAGATTGTGAGCAATTCCTATTAAGATTGAGATTATGTGTGGTCGATATGCGCAAACGCAAGAGATGCGCGATTTAGTCGAGGAATTTGCAGTCACTGGCAAGTTCCCAGATCACGCGCTGCCGGCAAGTTGGAATATCGCACCAACAAATGAGATTTACATAGTTCGTAATGATCAAAATAATCAACGCGAATTAGCGACTGCGTCGTGGGGCATGATCGGGCCATGGCTCAAGGATGAAGCCGAGGCTCACGCATCACAATCGCGCGCCATCAATGCGCGATCAGAATCAATTCATGAGAAGCCAACTTTTCGCGATTCTTTCAAATCTCGAAGATGTTTGATTCCGGCAGATGGATATTATGAATGGGCAACCGAATTAGGTAGATATAAAACCAAGCAACCTTTTTATATAACTAGCAATGATGGGCACCCACTTTCAATTGCAGGAATTTGGAATAGTTGGCGCTCACCATCGGGGAAATTAATTCAAACTGCGTCAGTGATTACTCGCGAAGCAGTCGGAGAGCTTGCCGCAATTCATCATCGTATGCCGGTAATGATGCCGAGAGATCGTTGGGATGATTGGTTAGACAACGCGCCACATTCGGTTCACGAATTAATTGATTTGATGCAAAATGAGAAACCAGATGCCAATCTTCATCCAACACCTGTAAGTGATGAGGTCAATAAGGTCGCTAACAATGGGCCGCATTTGGTGGTGCCAATCTCGATTACGCAGCCGGAGACGCTCTTTTAGCTCCCCGCTAGTTTTCATTCAGAGTGGCTAGAAGGGAATAGCCAGCCCAAAGAGATGGTTTAAGGAAGCGATGGTCACTACTTCGC
>CAWULI010000154.1:0-2063 GCA_963923155.1 uncultured bacterium | reverse complement strand
TGACCCCACGACACACTTAGGAGGTGTGCATTGAACCTACTATCAGTTGGTTACCTCTCAGCGGTAACCGTTGATAAGCCAACGGGCATTCTTGGTGCGTTGGCAACAGGTGCAGAGGACTTTATTAAAGTCTTCAACAAGGGTGGTTCTGTTCTGCTCTCACTTATGGGCGGAATCTTGCCGACACTTGTAGTCCTGTTAACCGCAGTAAATGCTCTGATCCGCATTATCGGACCAGAGAAGATCGAAAACTTAGGAAAGGCTGCAGCGCGCGACGGATTAATTTGGTATCCAGTTCGCTACATCATCCTTCCTTTTGTAGCGGTATTCGTACTAACAAATCCAATGGCTTACACCATGGGTCGTTTCTTACCTGAGCGCTTCAAACCTGCGTTCTACGACTCCGCCGTTTCATTTGTTCACCCAATCCTTGGAATCTTCCCGCACGCTAATCCAGGTGAATTATTCGTATACGTAGGTATCGCAACTGGTATATCGCAGCTTGGTCTAGGTCTTGGAGATCTAGCAGTGCGTTACCTATTAGTTGGCCTCGTAGTTATCTTTATTCGCGGCATCGTTACCGAGCGTATTACCGCTCGCATGATGGCTAAGAAGGAGGGTTAATCACATGGGTGGAATCAGTGCAATGTTAGTAAAGATCGGACGTAGCGTTGGTGGAGTAGTTGGTACTCTCTATCAAGCAGGTCGCGATTCTGTAGACACTGTAATTCGTAACGTCATTCCATTCATGGCGTTCATCTCATTTATCATCGGTTTGATTTTGACCACCGGTGTTGGCGACTGGATTGCAAAGGGAATCAAAGGTTCCGCTTCATCACTTCCAGGTTTGCTACTAATCTCGATCGTTTGTGCGCTGCCAGTTCTTTCTCCATTGCTTGGACCTGGCGCAGTTATTGCACAGATCGTCGGAACACTGCTTGGTGTTGAGATTGGTAAGGGAAATATCCCTGCTCAATACTCATTGCCAGCGCTATTCGCAATCAACCCACAGGTCGGTTGCGACTTCATTCCAGTTGGTCTTGCTCTCGGTGAAGCCGAGCCAGAGACCGTGGAAGTTGGCGTACCTGCAGTGCTATTTAGCCGCTTGGTAACTGGTCCTCTTGCAGTGGTAATCGCTTACCTTGCAAGCTTCGGTCTGTATACATCAAGCAAGTAATAGTTAGTCGAGGGCCAGGACTTTTGGTCTTGGCCCTCGATTATTTAAGATTGAATTAAGAATAAAAGGAGAAATAGGAAAAATTATGGCCGACTACAAGAAAGTAATCATCGAAGCTGGCAAGGGTGGCTGGGGCGGACCCTTAACTGTGCAGCCGACCGATAAGAAGAAATATGTCTACTCAGTTACTGGCGGTGGCATTCATCCAGTCGCTCAAGCAATCGCAGATATGACTGGTGGCGTGCCATTTGATGGTTTTAAATCAAGCGTTCCTTTCGATGAGATCGCAGTTGCAGTTATTGATTGTGGCGGTACCGCTCGCGTTGGTGTTTATCCAATGAAGAAAGTTCTTACCGTTGATATTCACGCAACCAGCCCAGCTGGTCCGCTTGCGATGTTTATTACCAAGGACCTCTTCGTCTCCGGCGTAAAGCCAGAGAACATCAAGCCGGCCTAATGGTTGTCTATAAGACAACCGTCACCGCAGTCGGAGATTTAGTTTCAGATTTTCGTGACCAAGGGCTCCTCGTCTTCTTTGGTGAACAAGCTCCCGCAGAGCTACACGAATTTTCCGTATTACACAGAGTCGAAATCAGCGAGCGCGCGCCGAAACCGGGCGATCTGATTCGAATCAATGCTAATGAGTTCAACGTACTCGCCGTTGGCTCAGTAGTTTCGGATAATTTACTTAATTTGGGCCACCTCGATCTCAAAGCAAATGGATTAACCGAAGCAGAACTTCCTGGAGATACCAACGTCGAACAGGTCGAATTACCAATGATCAAAGTTGGCGATGTAATCGAAATCGTAAGTAACTAATAGATTCGGAAAAGATTCGAGGGAAAAGTGGCATACAGCCAGAAATTAAAAGAGCACGCGAAACAAT
>CAWULI010000153.1:0-2089 GCA_963923155.1 uncultured bacterium | reverse complement strand
CCTGGCAAATTTGCAGCATTGCCAGAGGGCATAGCGCCAAAAAGAAGTGCGACAATCGCTATAAAAAGAAACTTCTTCATGAAAGCAAATTAGTTAGCGTCACCGGTGTTAGACCTACAGACTTCAATTCGGTGATTATTTTGGGAAGTGCTGCCACAGTGTTCTTATGATCAAAATGCAAACTAATTATGCTGCCATTCTTTACTGAATTCATGCAATTAGAAACTATCGCACTTGCCTTTGGATCCTGATAGTCCAGAGTATCTACATCGTAAGTGATGCAGTTCGAATAGCCTGCGGCAACCGCAGCTTTGCGAATGGTGGCATTTGATTTAGGTGTTCCTGATGGACGGAAATACTTCTGAGCAGAACCCACACTTTTAATAATTGCAGCCTTGCCTTTTGCAATCTCTGACTTTGCCTCGTTTAGATTTAAGTGCAACATCGCTTTATGGTTATAAGTGTGATTTCCTAAATCATGGCCACCAGCCAAGATCTCTTTACCTATTTCGGGATTGGCACTTAACCAATTCCCAACTGCCATCACGGAAATCGGAGTCTTGGTATCGCTGACGATTGCCAATAAATCGCGGGCGATCTTCAAATCCCCCGCTCCATGAAAGGTAAGTGCAACTTCTTTCTTGCTGCGCGAGCCGTGTGAGATATCCGCACTAGCTGCAAAGGCATCAAATATTGATAAGCGTTGTAGCGCCACAGTTGAAATTGATAAACCTAAAAAATTGCGGCGCGAGATCATGGTTTAAGTTTATGGCTTACTTTGGCCATGGTTGCAGAGTTGGATACTTGGGACTGCGTCCATCTCCAGAAGATTTGCCTCGTAAACGGCGAATAATCCACGGAATTGCGAAGGTCGCAATCCAAAGCAAATCAACTGCTTTTCGTTGAACAAATGGTTTTTGTTTAGCAGGTGGCAGAGGCACTTTGTATTTTTCATCGAAAGGAAAATTCAAATTTTCCAAAACCCCTTGCGCTACTCGCCAATGCCCTTCTGGATTCAAATGCAAACGATCAAAAGCCAAGAAGCGCACATCATTTGGGTATCGCCCATCGTTAGCTTCATTAAGAATTGCACCAACTTCTTGCGCCAGCTGCCGCACTTGATTATTGAAAACTTTAAATCGTTCATTCCAAATCACGCCTGTTTTACGTTCGGTAGCCGCGCTCTCTTGAACTGTAAACAACATTAACTTAGCGCCAGAATTTTGTAGCTCGTTAGATAATTTACGCACCGCGTTTGCGTAAGCAGGAAGTGTGACTTCTGGATTGTAATTTGGGCGAATCACATCATTAGCACCCGCGTGAAAACTAACTAAAGAACCGGATTCAACTAATTGCAGTGCAGCCGGAATCTGATCTTGCACAACTTGATGGATCAACTTCCCGCGCACCGCTAAGTTGGCGTATCTAAAATCTGGATTGTGCTTGCTCAACTCGTCTGCGACTCGGTCAGCCCAACCGCGATAATTACCATTGATAATCTCATCGGTCATGCCTTCGGAGAAGGAATCTCCTAAAACTATAAAGCTAGAGTATGTGCGTTGGGTCATTTACGCGCCTCATCTACCGCGAAGAGCGCGATAGATGTAGCAACGCTGGCGTTCAAACTTTCGGTTGTTGAACGCATCGGGATTTTTACTACTAGATCGCACTTCTCGCTGGTTAGGCGACTTAAACCTTTGCCTTCGCTGCCCACGATAATCATGATTGGTTCGGTCGCGACTTTCATATCGCTAACTAAAGTTTGCGCTTCACCATCTAAACCGACTACAAAATAGCCCTTTTCCTGCACATCATCGATGGCGCGATTTAGATTGGTTACTTGCGCAACTTGCAATCGTGCTGCAGCGCCAGCAGAGGCTTTCCAAGCTGAGGCAGTCATCGCTGCTGCGCGACGCTCTGGGATGATCACTCCATCTGCACCAAATGCAGCAGCAGAACGAATAATCGCACCTAGATTTCGTGGATCAGTAACGCCATCCAAAGCCACAATCAATCCTGGTTTGTTTGCACGTAACAGAATCTCATCAAGAGAAGAATATTGATAAGGCTTGATGGCTAGTGCGATACC
>CAWULI010000152.1:0-2092 GCA_963923155.1 uncultured bacterium | reverse complement strand
ACTATCGATCGAATTCTAGGCAAGATTGCGCAGCCTTTAATCATCGCACAGTCCGAACCAGTGCCAGTAGAGAGTCCCGCCCCAGTTACCGATGTAACTGGTTAGTCGTCTTGCCCGCCAATTATTTGGTGTTCTCCACCTTCTTGGTGGTTTTCACTACCTTCAGGTCTCTTATGTCTATCAAGTCCACCATGATCAGAATCTTTTCCATTTGGTAGACCTGGATTCTTTATTCCACCGCCAGATCCAGTTGAGCTATTTGGCGCTGAATCCACCACAGTATTCTTTGTGGTGGCACTTGAGTTAACGGTGACCACGGTTTTTTTAACGTTATTTATTTTCTTGCTAACACTTGCCTTGCTGGTGGTAACAATTGTTTCGTTTGCTCTGTTCACTTTATCCGAAGCAGTAGTGGCGCTAGTCGATACCGTACTTTGAGTATTATGAGTATTAGTAGTAGCCGTTAATGTAGGTACATTTGGTTGATCGTCGCCTTCATTGCCATTCTCAGCAAAGACCACCGCACCGCCGATTAGAAGCAATGGCGCAGTCATCAAGGCGACTTTTAAAGTGATTCGTCTAGGTCGCTTTGGCTCTGGCTCTGGCGAGTCAGGTATTTGGAACCATTCCGGCGTCTCAGTCATGGGTAAAAAGTAGGGTTTTTTGCTGTGAAATAGTTGGGAAATTCGGTCAAGTTGCTGGGTAATCTTGCTTTGTGCGGTCATATTTACCTTACATAGCGCTGATGAAGTTGCGGGTAGTCGAGCTACTCATCATCACCACGGTACCGGCGCTATTCCTAGCCGCAAAGGGTTGGCCACCTCTTATGCCGACGCTGGCTTCACTAATTGGTGGCACCTTGGCCGCTGGTTCGGCCAATGCTTTTAATATGGTGATCGAGTCTGAGATCGACAAAGTTATGTCTCGTACTAAACATCGTCCGGTTGCTGCTGGTGAATTGACTAAAAAGCAAGCAACTAGATTTGCAATTTTGTTGATGATCGCAAGCCTTTTGATATTTTGGTACTTCACCACCCCGTTAGCAACTTTGTTAACCTCATTTGCAATTCTTTTTTATGTTGCGATCTATACGGTATTGTTAAAGCCGAACACCAATCAAAATATTGTTTGGGGTGGAATTGCAGGATGCTTACCGGTGTTAATCGGTTGGGCAGCAATTACTAACTCTCTATCCGCTCCCGCTTACTGGTTCTTCTTAGTGGTCTTCTTCTGGACCCCACCACATTTCTGGGCAATTGCCATCAAATATCATGATGACTACGCCGCGGCAAAGATTCCGATGTTGCCGGTGGTAGCCACTAAGAAACGCGTGTATATCGAGATGTGGTTTCACACGATAATGATGATTATCTGCTCTCTCTTTACGATTAGAGCGGCTGGTTTACCCACTTGGAGTTATTATCTAACAATTGTTCTGGCCATTGTCTTTGGCGAAGAGGTCTTTAAATTAAAACGTGATGAATCAGAGTACGAGAAAGTGGCCGGAAGGATCTTCCATTTCTCAATCCTCTATTTGACGTTATTTTCAGTGCTATTAGTAGTTGGGCAATTACTTAGCTAAAGCCTGATCAAGATCCTTAATCAAATCATCTTGATGCTCAAGTCCAACCGACAAACGTAAAGTCGATTCCGTAATTCCCATCTCAGCTTGAACTTCTGGGGCTAAACGGCGATGCGTTGTCGAAGCTGGATGGGTTATTAATGACTTGGAATCACCTAGATTGTTTGAAATATCGATAACTCGAAGCGCATTCATGAATTTAAATGCAGTTTGCTTGTCGCCTTTGAATTCGATTCCGATAGTTGTGCCACCTGCGCCCTGCATCTGCTTCATTGCTAATTCATGTTGTGGATGTGATTTGAGTCCGGGGTAGCGGACCGCTTTGATCTTTGCGTTCTTCTCTAGGAACTCTGCCACCGCTTGCGTATTTGAATTCATTCGCTCCACGCGCATCTGCATGGTTTCGAGAGATTTGACCATTACCCATGCATTAAAAGGCGAGAGCGCAGGGCCGGTATGACGAATGAAAGGCTGGAACTGTTCGGTTATGTATTTAGCGCTGCCAAGTAC
>CAWULI010000151.1:0-2097 GCA_963923155.1 uncultured bacterium | reverse complement strand
AGCTGGCACCTCTCTGGTTTATGACTTCGGTGGTTTTGATCCGAAGTATTACCAGATGACATATGAAACTCCAGATGCCACAGAACTTGCACAGATGGTCGCAAAGTTAATGCCAGTTTCAGAATCAGTAGTTCAAGCAAATCGTGGATTGGATCATGGCGCATGGGTACCACTAAAAGTGATGTACCCGGATGCAAATATCCCAGTGTTGCAGATGTCGATGCCAACATCGGATCCATTTAAATTAATGCAGCTAGGAAAGCGTCTGCAATCATTACGTGATCAAGGTGTTTTGATTATTGGCTCTGGTTTTATGACTCATGGACTTCCCTTCTTGCGCGATTGGCGTATTGATGCACAGGCACCAGGATGGTCTTCAGATTTCGATACCTGGGCAGCAGAATCCCTTGCAAATGGCGATATCGATACCTTGGCCAATTTCAAGAGCAAAGCACCAGGTATGCCTTATGCACACCCAACGGTCGAACATTTCACACCATTATTTGTGACTCTTGGTGCGGCAGAAAACCCAGAAGTCGCACCTGATACTTTGATTGATGGTTACTTTATGGGTCTTTCTAAGCGCTCAATCTTGGTTGCTTAAAGATTTACAGACTCGCTGTTTATTTTTAACCGCTTCCTCTTTCTGTTTACCACGAAGCAAGATCGGCGCACCGCTATCTGGATTAATTAGCGCGGGATAGAAGGCATATTTGGTCACTTCACCTTGAGGTGTGACCGTCAGATAGCCAATACCGCTCTGTAAACCATCTCCGTTGCGAACATAAAAGGAGAAGTTTCCGAGCGAATAATCGACAATTTTGGTGCCATATCGAACCACCGGTTGCTGTCGGTGAGAATGGCTTCCGATGATTGCAGTTGCGCCCCATTCCAACCATTGCTTGGCATCGTTAATATCTTTGACTTGCGGACAACTCTGCTCTTCAACGCCCCAATGAACATAAACGATCACAATCTTTGCTTGGCGCGCGGCCGCCTTTATCGCTAATTCAATAACTTGTGGATTCCAACCATCGGTGGTGCCAGCTAACTCACCACTCGCGACGGTATTTACACCGCCATTTACCTTTGCGATACCTAAGAATGCAACCTTGGTGCCGCGTACATCAATTACTTTTGCAGTCCAAGCCTCGCGTCCGCTATTTCCCCCACCGATCATCAACATCTTTCGATCCTCGATCGCTTTAATTGTTTCACTTACCCCTGGTCGAAGGTAATCACCGGCATGGTTATTTCCGATATTAATTACATCCACACCTGCCGCGAATAATTTATCTAGAAGCAAGGGGTTGCTATTAAAGAAATATTGCTTAACTTGATGTTCAGTTTGATTAGTTACAGCGCTCTCTAAATTGATTACTGAAATATCGGCTTTGCTAAGTATCGGCGCTACATCCGAAAAAGGATCTCCGCCGGTATTTAAATAATTGGATATATGTTCGACGCCATTGGTATCTCCGCCGAATGCGATAGTGATGTTCTGCGGTGGCGTCGGAGTTACCTTCACAGGTTTTGGTGAAGTTGCGCCGCAGGCCGACAGCAATAATAAAGCCGTTATCGCTCCAATCGCCGTGCGCTTCATATGTGTAATTCTAGGCAGTAAAAAAACCCCCGATTTCTCGGGGGTTTTTTATCAATTTGCTGATCAGCTGCAACCAGAGGTTGATCCGCAACCTTCGCAGACATAGCAGGCGCCAGATGCACGCATCTTGACTCCGCAGGTCATGCAAAGTGGTGCATCTGATTTGATACCAGAGATCTTCTCTAGTAACTCAGTTGAGGAGCCAACATTTGCAACTGGTGCGCTCTTCTCGATCTTTACCTCGACCGCCTTTGCAGGTGCTGGTGCAACTGGTGCCGCCTGAACCTGTACACCCATTTGGACACCCTGTGCGATTGTTTCGGTGATCGCATCAACTGCATCTGGGGTGTATTCACCGGTCTCAAGTGCGCGAGCGCGCTCTGATGCAGTGTAAAGACCAATTGAGGCGCGATCTTCGAATGGAAGGTAATCAAGTGCAAGACGACGGAAGATGTAATCGAGCATTGATTGCGCCATACGTACATCTGGATCAT
>CAWULI010000150.1:0-2113 GCA_963923155.1 uncultured bacterium | reverse complement strand
GCTCGAAGAGCACTCATATCGCGCAAACCGCCACGAGCTTCCTTAATGTCAGGTTCTAATAAATAGGCTAGATCGCCAAATCGATCGTGTCTTGCTTTCATGGAAAGTCGGAGTTCTTCTAAGTGATTGCGCTTCCAATAAGCCAAAGAGTCCATAATCAATTGATCAAATAGCCCCTGCTCGCCAATGATTAAACGTGCATCGAGTAATCCCAGCGCAACTTTTAAATCGCTTCTTGCAGCTTTGGTCTCTTCTAATGTGCGAACCGAGTGATCAACTTTCTTAGGGATGCCTACCGGACCTTGTTTATCCCAAATCGGATAGAGAAAAGAATTTACTAGATTTGATAATTCGGGAACTTTGCCATTATGCAAAATCAGCAGATCTAAATCTGAACCCGGAGATAACTCTCCCCGGCCATAGCCACCAACTGCGACTAATGCTATTCCTCGGGGTTCGCCTAACTGTTGGTATAAAGAGCGAAGGAAGAGGTCACTCTCGCTTGACCTCTTCCTTCTTTCAACAGAACCCATCTATAAAGAATATCTAAATGGCTTCGCTACCGCGTTCTCCCGTACGTACGCGGACAATTTGATCGATTGATGAAACCCAAACCTTGCCATCGCCAATCGATCCAGTATTTGCAGCTTTCACAATCGCCCCAACAACTGCATCAACTTCGGAATCATCAATCACGATCTCTAAGCGAACCTTAGGAACTAGATCAACGGTGTACTCCGCACCTCGATATACCTCGGTGTGACCACGTTGTCTTCCGAACCCAGAGGCTTCAGAGACCGTCATTCCTTTTACGCCGATGGCTTGCAATTCGGTTTTTACATCATCTAATTTGAATGGTTTTAGGATTGCAGTAATAAGTTTCATAGTGATGTTCCTCCTCGGCTTGAATTGAATAATTCATATGCGGTCTCGCGATGCTCAGCAAAGTCGATACCCGTGATCTCGGCTTCCTGAGAGACTCGGAAACCAATCGTCTTATTGATGATGAAACCCAAAACCAGGGTGACCAAGAATGAGTACGCCATCACGAAGAAGGCGCCAAATGCCTGAACACTAAGCAGATGTAATCCGCCGCCATATAACAAGCCATCACCACCCAAGTTATTTACATGCTTAGTCGCGAAGAAGCCGATGGAGAGACAACCCCAAAGTCCGCCCACTAAGTGCACACCTACTACGTCTAAGGAATCATCAAAGCCAAATTTATATTTCAATCCCACTGCAAGAGCGCAGAAGATTCCGGCGAGTAATCCAAGTGCAACCGCTGCCCAGGGTGCTACGAAGGCACACGCTGGTGTGACTGCGACGAGACCAGCAACTGCGCCAGATGCTGCACCGAGCGAAGTTGCATGTCCATCACGGATCTTTTCTACAAGTAACCAACCAATCAATGCTGCTGCTGTTGCAACTTGAGTATTGATTAAAGCAAGTCCTGCAATCGCATTTGCACCAAGTGCACTTCCAGCATTAAATCCAAACCAACCGAACCATAGTAATCCCGAACCTAGTAGCACTAGCGGTAAGGAATGCGGACGCATTGGATCTTTTCGCCATCCATGACGTTTGCCAAGCACTAATGCCAGTGCTAAACCTGCAGCGCCAGCATTGATGTGAACTGCAGTTCCTCCGGCAAAATCAAGAACGCCTTTGCCTGCTAAGAATCCAACACCTTTTAACTCCTCGCCAAACTTATCGCCGAAGTCGAAGACCCAGTGTGCGACTGGGAAGTAAACGATGGTCACCCAAACCGTTACAAATATGGCCCAGGCGGAGAATTTAGTGCGATCTGCAATAGCTCCAGAAATTAGTGCTGGTGTGATGATCGCAAACATCAATTGGAATGCGCTAAAGACTAAGGTCGGAATTGGATATGCACCACCATTATTAGCGAATGTGTTAACCGCATTTCCCAGACCAGATAAACCCCAACCTCCGATCCATTTGGAATCTGCACTGTATCCAAAAGCCCAATTGAAACCATAAATAACCCAAACAACGCTGACAATGCCGATTGTTATAAACGACATCATCATCATGTTCAAAACGCTCTTAGTCCGAACCATTCCACCATAAAAGAAAGCCAGTCCTGGAG
>CAWULI010000149.1:0-2122 GCA_963923155.1 uncultured bacterium | reverse complement strand
CCAAGTGGCGCTGCGCTCTTAGCCCATTCACGTACATATTGATCTGCGCTAGTTTCAAATTTATAACCTAATTGAATGTAGGTCTGAAGAAATGCATCGGTGAATGCGCAATGCACCCACATTAAATACTCCGGGTCTTGCGCAGCATAATTATGTGGTTGGCCATCTTTGCCTTGATAATCGCCAACGACTTTCGAATGCATCTCGTTGACCCGGCGCGCTTCCTTCTCAATTACTTCCGTTGCACCGAAAGAGGTGATGGTCAACCATTTCGTGGTTCCGGCTAAGCGACCAAGGGGATCTACTGAATAGCGAGAATGTTCTGCTACTCCCGCTAAGGCTGCAGGGTGGGCTGCCTGTAAAAGCAATGCACGAATTCCACCGATGATCGTCGAGACACAACCATGAACTTCCCAAACTGCAGATTCTGGGCCAAAGTAACCTTCGTCATTCCCTTCGAGCATTTGATAAGCCCATTTAGGTGCGCCATCTTTGGAACCCGAGACCACTTCGCGAAAGCGGTTGGCTAAGGGTTTAGTTAAAGGAAAATTGCTAAGGTCAAGCACTTTAGAATTTTAACCAATAGTCCTTCATGTATTTCTCTCCTTCATCGCAGAAGAAGGTGACCACAGTCTCAAGGTTATGTTCTTGCTTTAATTTCTTTGCCGCAAGTAAGTGTGCGCCTGATGAAGGACCGACAAAGATGCCATGGGTACGTGCGATACGTCGCATCTCTTCAATCGAATCATTGGAATGGATATGTACAAATCCATCTATCTCAGCTTCGTGCCTTTCGATGATTCCTGGTACGAAACCATCGGAGATACCTTCGATTAAATGTTTCTCGACCTCACCACAAGCGATAGTGCAAGATTCAGATGGTTCAAGCGCGTAAATCTCGCACTCTGGATTTACCACTTTAAATGCCTTACCAACACCGATAATGGTGCCGCCGGTGCCAACGCCACCTATTACTAATTGCGGCTTGCTTGGCAGTTCTTTAAGGATCTCCTGCCCCAACCATTCAGTGTTCTCGTTTACATTCCATTCGTTGTCGAATTGTTGTGGTGCGAAGTAACCCGGTTCTTTTCCTAATCTGCGGCATTCATCTAAGGCATCATTAACGTGGAAATCTCCAATTGTTCTGACTTCTGCGCCAAAAGCCTTTGAGATTGCCACACGCTCTTGGCTTAGTCCATTTGGCATTACCACCAACATTTTGTAACCCTTAACCGCGGCCACCATCGACATTGCATTGCCGGTATTTCCAGATGAAGCTTCGACAATTGTGTCACCAGGTTTTAATAAACCTTCGCGCTCTGCTCTTTCGATCATGTACTTAGCAATACGTGCTTTGATCGAACCAGATGGATTTAGATACTCCATCTTGACCCAGATACCTTCAATATTGATTAGTGGGGTATTACCAATGGCATCCAAGATGGTTTTCATAATGATTAGTTTAATTACTTCCACTAACTTGCTTGACCGCTTTGGCTAACCAATCCGGGTTGATCTCTACTCCCCAACCTGGTGCATCTGGAATTTGAACTTTGCCATCGCTTACTTTGAACGGGTCACCAAGAAATAATCCATATTGCCATGGGTAGTAATCCTCGACCTCGATTGATAACTCAAGGTACTTACCTGGATTAGATATAGCGCCAAGTAAATGCATCGTGCACATAGTCACTAAAGAGAGATTGGCGCTATGAGGCGTAATCGGCATTCCTGCAGCCTTCGCCATCTCAACTACTTTTAGAGTTCTATAAATTCCACCCATGTACATGACATCTGGTTGCAAAACATCAACTGCACGCATATCAATCATCCGTTGCCAGGTGGCTAGATCCCAATCTTGTTCCCCACCCGTTACATCAATATCTAGCGCTTCGGTGACTTCTTTGGTCTCCTCTAATTCCCAATATTTACAAGGTTCTTCGAAGTGCGAGATTCCTTCTGCTTGCAAGAGTTTGCCGACTTCGATGCCCCGCTTTGGTGAGAAACCAGAGTTGCCATCAACTAACTTTGAAATTCCATCGCCTAAAGCACGCGCTACAACCGGTACGACCTCTTCGGTACGTCCTGGCCATTCATCTACATCGGCGCCACATTCTGCGCC
>CAWULI010000148.1:0-2145 GCA_963923155.1 uncultured bacterium | reverse complement strand
CGGCCAACGGCATCGCGTAACAACATAGCGCTTCCCTTTTCTACTCTTTTGACCCCGCTTATGCGGAACGGAATTTAAGTATACGGGCAAAGGTTCCGATAGCGGTGGAAATAGTGCCATTACGGACCTGCTCGCGGTTTCCTTCTAGGTTTAACTGGATCGCCTGGTTGATTGGGCCGCGGATTGCGATCCAGACCGAACCCGGGGCGTGGCCCTCAAGTGGCGCAGGTCCCGCAGCTCCAGTGGTCGCAATCGCCCATGTCGAACCGAAAGTTTTATTTGCACCATCGCCCATCGCGTTTGCAACTTCTTCAGATACAACTGTGTGCTCTTCGATTATTTTTGGATCTACGCCCAACATATGCTGTTTGAATTCATTTCGATATGCAGTGATGCCACCTAAGAAAACCGATGAACTTCCAGATGTACTTGTGAGTGCATTTGCCAATCCACCTGCAGTTAATGATTCTGCGACCGAAACAGTCTCGCCATTTTTCTCTAACAACTCGATAATCTGCTCGACTTGTTGCTTGGTAGTTGGGGTGGCCACGGTCGTAATTATTCTCTGGAACTAGTTACGTTCCAAAATTTCGCGCGCAAATCGTTCTGCCTCTTCGGCAGAAGCTGCGCTTACTGCGCGTTGTGCGGCAGCTTGGCAGAGCGCAAGATCTACGGTCGAGAGGAACCCGCGAACTTCCGAAATCGCAGATGGCGCCATCGATAAAGAATTAACGCCAAGACCTAAAAGCACTGCGGCAAGGTGTGGATTAGCTGCAGCTTCACCGCAAACACCAATTGGTTTTACCAACTCTGCTGCAGCCTGCGATGCGATTTGAATCGTACGAAGTACTGCTGGGTGCCAAGTGCTCGTCATATCAGAAAGTCGCGAATCCAAACGATCCGATGCCATCACGTATTGAGTTAAATCATTGGTACCAAATGAACCGAAATCCACTTCTGCTAACACTTTATCGGCATGCAACGCAGCTGCCGGAGTCTCTACCATCACGCCAACATGTTTGATGCCAAGTGCACGAGCGCGATTCGCAAAATCAGCTGCTTCCGCTGGTGTGTTTATCATTGGCGCCATTACCCATAAATCAATCTCTATATCTTTGGCAGCCTCGGCGATCGCTTGTAATTGGCGATTAAGTACATCATCACTAGTTCTAGTTAAGCGCCAACCACGTACGCCAAGTGCTGGATTCTCTTCCTTAATCGCATTGATATATGGCACCGGCTTATCGCTACCAGCATCCAAGGTGCGAACAACCACGCGCTTACCCGCCATCGGGGTGAACACCGTGCGATACATCTGAATCTGTTCTTCAATCGTTGGTTCTGTAATCGAATCTAAGAAAAGTAATTCGGTACGGAAAAGTCCGATGCCCTCCGCACCTGCAGCGGCTGCAGCGACAGAACCTTCGCCATCGCCGCAATTACCTAATAACTTAATTGGAGTGCCATCGGATAAACGACCTGGACCGGTAACACTTGCCGCGCGTGCACGTAGCGCATCTTCTTTTACTTGTCGCTCAAGTACATCGGCTTCGGATGGTGAGGTTAAAACTTCTCCGGCGCGACCATCTGCTAAAACATTGGTGCCATCAGCTAACTCCATGGCACCGGTACAGCCAACTATCGCTGGGATGCCAAGACCGCGCGCGACGATTGCAGTGTGCGAAGTTGGTCCACCTTTTTCGACTACCAACGCAAGTGCGAATTTCAGATTTAGCGCCGCGGTATCTGCTGGCGTCAGATCTTCTGCCACAATGATGGTCGGTGCCGTGAGCACTAAACCTTCTGATTCGTTACCCGATAATTTATTAAGTAAACGAGTACAGATTTCATCCAAATCCGCGGCGCGCTCTGCAAAATAGCCACCAATTGAAAGAAGAGCTTCTTTAAAACCGGCAAAGGCTGATTCCACTTCTGCGCGCACATCAGGATAAATGATGTCTTGATCTAATCGTGCGCCGATCGCTTCAACTAGCGCTGGATCCTGTGCGATCATCGATTGTGCACCTAAGACTTCTTTAGCAACATCTAATTCAACGGTCGCAGCGGCGCGATCTAAATCTTCGCCAACTTTGGTTAGCGCTTCGAAAATCTGGCGCGGTGATGCTGGAATTGCAGCGGTAGAGA
>CAWULI010000147.1:0-2146 GCA_963923155.1 uncultured bacterium | reverse complement strand
GGATGAGTCGTGGTGATCGTAAGCTCGATGCCACTTACAAGAATGACCAAGATTATGCCGATCTCAAAATGCGCGAATTGGGTTGGCGTGGTGACTATCTAAGTAAGCTCTACCGAAATCACGGCCACAATGAGAAAGCTTGGGCCAAGCAAGTTGATGATGCCTTCAGATTCTGGCTCTCAAACTGAGTAGCTTTGTAGCGATGAAGCTAATTTTTCGCCATTTGCATTAACGACGATGGCAACTACTTCTAACTTGGTGCCCTTCTTGTATTTATCCTGGTGTAAATAAACACGGTACAAGCCATCTTTGAAGCCAGTCGCGCGCAAAATTCTGCGATCTGAAGTGCCAACAATCTGCCAAGCCTTGCCCTTTTCACGCACCGCAAAAGTGACTTCATTGAAATCACTTCCTGGCACGGCAGCCGTCAGTGCAACGTAATTCTCAGAAGTTCTTATATCAATAACCGGCTTGTTTAGCGTGATGGTCAACTTGGAAGTTGGAGCAAATTGATTATCAGCTTTTAAAACCATCCAACTTCGAGCTGGCAGCTTGAGGGAAACCTGATTATCTGAGGCAAAAATTTCAGAAGCGTTACCAGAGATGAGGCTCCACTTGCTATCTTTGGTTGAAACTGGCAAATTCAAATTTGCTTCATCATCTCGACCATTGAATGCCACTAAATACTCTTGTTTATCTAAGTAACGACTTACTGCAAAAGCTCCGTTCTTGGCATAGCGCAACTGTTGGGTGCCAGAACGAAGTGCCGGATTAGCTGTAGTAAGTGCTTGTAATTGTGAAATGGTCTTCTCTAAAGGATTAGTTAAATCGAAAGCGCTCTTGGTTCCGATTGGTGAGCCACCAATTCTTACCTCGCTCTGCCAATCAACAACTTGAGTTGCAAACATATCTTGGCGCGCTGCCTTATCGCCACCGGTACCGGTCATTCCCTTTTCATCACCGTAATAAACCGCGGGGCCACCGCGAAGTAGAAAAAGCAGTGCATGAGCCAACTGATCTCTTTGCAGTAATTGATCAGGCGTGGCATCAGTATTACCTTGTAAGAACATACCGATGCGACCCATATCGTGGTTATCTAAGAAGGTAGTAAGTCCATAAGCGCTCGTGGTTGCGGTTGTGTAAAGGTCATCTTGATTGAAGATATCTACGAAATCCAACTCACCGTTGCCATAGGTAGCATATTTAGATGCCGCGGCTTGGAATGCAAAATCTAAAATGCCGGGGAATTTGTAATCTGTCACGAATTTAGCAGTGTAATTGGGATCGGTATCCCAAACTTCACCATAAATCGGGAAGTAACTCTTCCCCGAAGCTTTCGCGGTCTTCAATACTGCTGGGATAAATGCCTGCCAAAACTCAGGATTTACATGTTTTGCAGTATCGATTCGATAACCGTCGATATCAAAACGTGTAATCCAATCTTGCCAAACCTTGGTCCAACCTGCGACAACTGCTGGTTTTTCAGTGAATACATCATCTAAACCGAAGAAATCTCCAAAGGTCGAAGACTCACCGCTAAAAGTTGAATCACCACGATTGTGATAATTGGTTAAGTCATTTAAGAATGCTGGGGCTTTTATGTTCTTGTTCTTATCGCTCACAATTGGAGGGACTGGAAATGACTTGTTAGCGCAGAGCTTTGGAAAATTTGCTTTGCCTGCAAATTTAGCCGGATCAAATACTTTCCCATTGCAATCTTTATATGGGTATTCAGACATGCTGGAATAGCTGTAAACATCACCACGATACTTGATCACATCCGCGGTGTGATTGACGACTATATCTACAATCACCTTGATGTTTCGCTTGTGCGCTTCAGCTACAAAATTCTTGAAGTCAGCTTCGGTTCCAAGGTGCGGATCAATCGTGGTGAAATCAAGACCCCAATACCCGTGATAAGCAGCAGAGTCGCCTTGGACATATTTCTGTTTAACTGGCGGAGTAATCCAAATCGAGTTGAAGCCCAAACCTTGTATGTAATCTAACTTTTCTGTTAGACCTTTTAAGTCGCCGCCGTGAAAATAACCATAATCTGTAGGGTCATAGCCGGTAACGGCCGGAAAACCTGTCAATCCACCTTCATCGTTTGAGGTATCACCATTGAAGAAGCGATCAGTCATCACAA
>CAWULI010000146.1:0-2157 GCA_963923155.1 uncultured bacterium | reverse complement strand
AATGTCATGGCGATGGCCGAGTTCGCGCTCGACAAAATATCCAAGTAAAAATCCCCGCCGGTGTCGAAACTGGAAATCGAATTCAATTAGCTGGGCGCGGTGAAGTTGGTCCTGGTGGTGGACCAGCGGGTGATTTATATGTAGAGATCATTCAAAGCGAACATGAATTTTTAGTGCGCGATGGCGACATGTTGCATTTAGCACTTTCGATTCCATTTACTTCTGCAACGCTAGGCTCGAAGGCTGTTGTTGAGACTTTAGATGGCGAGCAAGAGATCGAGATCAAACCGGGTACTCAATCCGGCGCGAAGATCGTCTTGAAGAACTTAGGTATGACCAGGTTACGTGGCTCTGGGCGTGGAGATTTGATCGTTCACGTGGAGGTTATGACGCCAACTAAATTAAATCGTGAGCAAGAGGATTTAATCCGTAAATTCGCCGAGTTACGAGGCGAAGGCGATAATTCAGCATCAGTCAAAAAAGATGATGGCTCTCTAATTGACAAGTTACGCGGAGCTTTTCGTTTCTAATGTTGCAACTTTTCTTCGTTGAAGACATCCAATCACCTAACTTAATTGGGGATAACGCACACCACGCAGGGCGAGTCTTACGAATGAAGAGCGGTGAAGAGATTTTGGTATCTGATGGCAAAGGCAGTTGGGCGCGATGCCAGATTACTTCCATCTCTAAGAAAGAGATCGGACTTAACATTACGGAAAGCGGCAAAGAGAGCGCACCGGATGCGGAGATTTCGATATTGCAAGCGCTTCCAAAGAGCGATCGGGCCAGAGAAACAGTAGAGCTACTGACCGCCGCAGGTGTTACAAATATTTATCCATGGCAAGCAGCCAGATCAATCGGCAAAGAGAGCGATAAGTGGGAAAGTTACTCGATTGAAGCGAGCAAGCAGAGTCGAAGATATTTCTTCCCAAAAGTGTCAGAAAAGATTAATTCAAATAGCGCCATTGAAATATGCAAAGAGTTTGACCAAGTATTAATTTGCCACGAGTCAGCTACTCACAAATTAACCGATGTAGTCAAGCCAGCAAAACGAACCTTGATCATCATTGGCCCCGAGGGCGGAATTTCGGAAAATGAGTTAACCGAATTCGAAACTGCGGGTGGTAAGAGTCTAAAACTTGGTCGACCGATCCTGCGTTCTGCACATGCAGGAATTGCTGCAATTAGCGCAGTAAGTGCTGCGATGAAGGTATGGTGAGTTCATGGCGTTAGATCCAGATTGCATATTCTGCAAAATAATCGAAGGTCAGATTCCAGCTGAGATCGTGCTGCAAGATGAGAATTTCGTTGCTTTTAACGATTTAAACCCCCAAGCTCCTACACATGTATTGATTGTTCCAACTTTGCATACTCAAAATGCCGCAGAGCTTGCAGAAGTAAGTTCGGTAGTACTTGCCTCGCTCTTCAAAGCCGCAAAGCAGATTGCAAACGATCGGGCACTGACTGGATATAGAACTGTTTTCAATACCGGCGCCTCGGTCGGTCAATCGGTATTTCATGCGCACTTGCATCTGCTTGGCGGACGAGATTTCACCTGGCCACCAGGCTAGAAGTAGTAGTTAGCAACATTAGGTAGACTTTTACTCACATGGAACGCACTCTCATCACGGTACCGACCGCCATTCCAATGGTCGCACTTGTAGGACCAGCCGATAAGAACTTACGAGAGATCGAAAGCGCCTTTCCTAATGTCTCGATGACGGTCAGAGGAAATGAGATCGCATTGCGAGGCGATGTCGAAGAGTGCGATCGGGTCGAGCAATTGGTATCAGAGTTGCTAGTCGTTTTACGTAGCGGACAAGATATAAATCCAGAGGTAATCAAGCGGTCAATCTCAATGCTCAAATCCAACCCGCAAAAACACCCTGCCGAGGTTCTATCATTGAATATTGTAAGTAATCGTGGTCGCACCATTAGACCTAAGACTGCAAATCAAAAATATTATGTCGAGGCAATTGCGGAAAACACAATCACATTTGGAATCGGTCCAGCAGGTACTGGTAAGACTTATCTGGCAATGGCCAAAGCAGTTGCTGCGCTACAAGCACGAGAGATTAACCGAATCATTTTGACCAGACCTGCAGTAGAAGCTGGTGAACATTTAGGATTCTTACCCGGAACGCTCACCGAGAAGAT
>CAWULI010000145.1:0-2178 GCA_963923155.1 uncultured bacterium | reverse complement strand
AAAACTAATAGCGCATACATATTAAAGAAAAGGTGCATTACGCTGCCATGAGTTAGTGCCACGGTAAGAATTCGCCAATATTCACCGGTGGCAACACCATGGATCTGTCCATCGCTCAATATCGCTTTCTTAATTAGAAAGAGATTCTCTTCCAAACCTGGAACTAAAAGGCATGCCAAATAGAAGCCAGAGATGATTGTGATTAACGTTTTAGTAGTTGGACGCACTATTTGAATTAAGTTAAATTAAGCGATTGAAACGCTGTTAATCGTCACTGCTTCGACTGGGCGATCTTGGGCACCTGTCTTTACATTGGCAATCTTGTCTACAACTGCTTGACTGGCAGAATCTTTAACCTCACCGAAAATGGTGTGCTTACGATTTAACCAACCAGTTTCTGCGACTGTAATAAAAAATTGTGAGCCATTGGTACCAGGTCCTGCATTTGCCATCGCCAATAAATAAGGACGATCAAAGTTAAGTTCTGGGTGAAATTCATCTTTGAATTTATAGCCTGGGCCACCAAAACCTTGTCCTAGTGGGTCTCCACCTTGGATCATGAACCCGGCAATCACGCGGTGAAAAACCGTACCGTCATATAACTTTTCGTTGCTCTTGGCTCCAGTGCGTGGATCAGTCCACTGCTTCTCGCCGGTAGCAAGTCCAACAAAATTAGCTACGGTCTCTGGCGCATGATTTGGAAATAGTTCGATGACGATATCGCCATGATTGGTATGTAAAGTTGCTTGAGTCATGTGGACATTATCCACGTTTGAATAACTTTGGCCAAATGCGCTTTGGTACTAACTTTGCAATGCGCATCATTAAAGCCATCGCTGGTGGAAAGACGATCTCTGGTGTACCGCGTTCGATACCACGCACAATATATTGCGCGGCACGTTCAGCCGAAATAATAAATGGCATTGGGAATTTATTTACCGAAGTCATTGGGGTTTCGACGAAACCTGGCGCAACTGCTTGAACCACAATATTGGTATTCTTCAAATCGACTCGCATCGCTTCTAACATATTTAATTGCGCCGCCTTTGTAGGACCATATGCGGTAGAGCCACCAATGCCTCTAAATCCAGCGACAGATGCGACTCCGATAAAAGTTCCGTGATTCTTCTCAAGCATCTTAGGTAAAACTGCTTCGATACATCTCGCCATGCCAACAATATTGGTGTCGTTATGTGTTTTAAATACTTCAAGCGAAAAACGTTTAGCGCTCATTTGCTTCCAGAAACCAGCCATAAAAACGACAACGTCAAAATCTCCATACGAGCTTTGATACTTAGAAGCAGCATCAATTACAGATTGATCATTTGCAACATCAATCAAGATATCTCCTTTGCTGCGAGCTGATCTAACGACCTGCCAATTTTTTCGTTCTAATTCATCAGCAAGCGCAGCACCGATCCCGGTCGATGCTCCGATAATCCAAGCTTTTCTTCTATTGTTAGAAGTGCTCATTGTTTCTCAAAACCTAACTGCCATACATTTAAATGGCCAGAACGGAAACCTGCCTCAGAATAGGCCAAGTAGTACTGCCACATCCTGCCAAATTCATCATCAAAACCTAACGCTTTTACCTGATCGTAATTCTTCATAAATCGCTCACGCCATAACTTAAGCGTCACGCCGTAATCAGGACCTAGTGGGCGAGAATCAACTAGTTTCAAGGTTGGACGCGTGAACTGATCAATTACTTCGCGTGACGGAATGATGCCGCCGGGAAATATGTATTTGTGTATCCAGGTATATGCATGTTTTGATGCCTGCAACCGGTCATCTGGCATGGTGATTGCCTGCAATCCAAATCGGCCACCTTTCTTAAGGTGTTTAGAGATTGCCTCAAAATAAGTTGGCCAATATTTCTCACCGACTGCTTCGATCATTTCTACGCTAACAACGGCGTCGTATTCACCTTGTAGATGTCGATAATCGCGAATCTCTACATTAATCAGATTAGTTAAGCCAGCCTTGGCTATCCGCTGATCTGCCAGCGCTTTTTGTTCCTTCGACAATGTAATTGAATGAACCTTTGCACCACGGTATGCCGCTTGCATCGCAAGTTGGCCCCATCCAGTGCCGATCTCCAGAATATTCATACCGGCTTTAACTCCGGCAAAATCAAGAATACCTTCGATTTTTCTAATCTGCGCTTTGGCTAAGTTC
>CAWULI010000144.1:0-2179 GCA_963923155.1 uncultured bacterium | reverse complement strand
GATGAATTAAAACGTCGAATCGGTGGTGAACATCTAGAACTTGTCGTAGATCAATCGGATGTAAAGATCGCAACTGAAATCATGGCTCGAGTAAGTGGGCAGAAGACTGAAGTAGATGAGGATCTCAACACAATCTCAGCTCCAGTTTCTACCGGTACCACCGCATTAATCGAAGTACTAAATGAATTAACCAAAAATGGCATCAAACCCTTAGACATCGGGATGAAGCGGCCTTCGCTAGATGATGTTTTCTTAGCGTTAACCGGACATAAGGCGGAGGTCTAAAAATGTCGATGTTAAGCGATGCTGCCGTGATCACACAACGACAATTACGTTTGCTGACGCGCGTTCCCGAGGTATTGATCTTCTCGACGATCCAGCCGGTGATGTTCGTCCTTCTTTTTAGATATGTTTTTGGAGGGTCAATCAACACGGGACAACCTGGCGGATATGTTCAATTACTTATGCCAGGAATCTTCGTGCAAACCGTGGCATTCACTCTAGCCGGTACCGCATCCGGACTTGCTGAAGATTTAAAGAAGGGTCTGATAGATCGCTTCCGTTCATTGCCGATTTCGCAATCTGCTTTTGTGCTTGGTCGAACTTTGGGTGATGCGCTTCTAAATGTGGTGGTTTTAGCTGTTATGGGATTGGCCGGATTTGTAGTTGGCTGGCGTCCGACTACCGGAGCGCTAAAAGTTTCGCTCGGATTTCTCTTTCTATTGATGTTCGGGTACGCGCTCTGTTGGGTCGGGGTAATCGTGGGAATGTCTGCCAAGGATTTCCGCGTCGTGCAAAATGTGAGTTTCTTGGTGACTTTCCCAATGACCTTTCTATCAAACGCCTTTGCCCCTACGACTGGTATGCCAAAACCTTTGCAGTATCTTGCCGAGTGGAATCCTGTTTCGACGATGGTGGCGGCCTGTCGTGAATTGTTTGGAGTGAAGAACGTCTTCGGCGCAACCGCAGGAAGTTACCCCAGCCAACATCCTTTAATAACTTCCTTGTTTTATATCGTCTTGATAATGGTGATCTTCATTCCACTTGGGCTACGTAAGTTTCGTCGCTCATTTGGTTGATCAATTCAGAGCTAGCGCCCAATTTCTATATTTTTCAGATAACTGTGAGACGTTTTGAATCTCAGCAATCTTGTCGCGCTCTCCTGCCTTTGCGCTAAAGATATCTTTGATTGTGATTCGATGATCGGGTTTTGAAATCACTTTGATCTCTGCACCCGCTTCAAATTCGCCCTCTTCAATAATTCGTAAATAGGCACCACTTCTGCGGGCATCAGTAAATTCTTTGATAAGCGTTGGCCTATCCCAGAAGCCAGCAAATACTTTGCAGGGAATGCGCGGTTCGGAGATTTCAAGTACTACGTCGCCGATCTGCCAACGTTCACCGATCAAACAGGTATTTAAATCGATTCCAGAAGTGGTGAGATTCTCGCCGAACTGACCGTTGTTTATGACTGTGCCAATTTGCTCTTGCCACCAATCAGCATCTTCTCGCGTATAGGCGTAAACCGCTTTGTCATAACCGCCGTGCACTTTGGTATCTAGTACTTGATCAATTGCAACAGAGTTATTTGCAAATCTAACCAAACCCGAAACTGGGCGTTTATCAATACCAGTTTTCCCAACGCTTCCCGCCCAAGGTTCGGTATGTATCTTTGCTGCTACATTGATTGAAAGAACTTTTGCCATCAAATTTATCTATACCAACGAACCATTCCGATGATTCCAGCTGCGCCATAGAACAGTTGCAAGAAGAGGATGCCCCGATGTTTTCCAAGAAATGCCCACATCCCGATTAATATCGAACTTAGTAGAAGCAAAGTGAATCCTAGGAACTCTAAACCTGTATTTGATGCAACCAATAATGAATATGCGATGGCCGTAACCACACCTAACCACTCGAATATCTTCGCCTTGTTCATGAATCGAATATTAGACTGACCTGATGCAAGGTGGTCTGAACTCATGATCGATTTACTAAGAGTTCTTCCCGCCTTCGCGCTCACCGTACTAATAATCGTGATGGTCCCGGGTCAGGGCGTTGCTATGGTCTTGCGCCAGTCCATTTTGAGTGGGAAGCACGCCGCCTTCTATTCGATAATGGGTAATAGCTCTGGCCTAATTATTTGGGGCCTATTAAGTAGCGTCGGGTTATCTGCAAT
>CAWULI010000143.1:0-2181 GCA_963923155.1 uncultured bacterium | reverse complement strand
GATGAAGGTTGGGGTCAGATCGATCTACTAACCGCAACTGCGCACTCAGTAAACACGGTTTATGTACCACTTGGAATCAAAGTTGGGCCAGATAAAGTTGTTGATGTCGCTCGTCGCGCTGGAATTCCAGAGAGTATTGCCATGATGCCAACGCCATCAGTGGTACTTGGTGCCGCCTCACCACACGTGATTGACGTAGCGGCTGCTTATGCAACTTTTGCAGCGCAAGGCGTTTACGCCGCGCCATGGTTTATCACCGAAGTAGATGGTGCAAATGGTGGCGTGCTCTATCAAGGAACCCCACCTACGCCAAACACCGTTTTCACCAAAGATGTAATGGCGGATTTAACTTTCGCATTACAACAAGTGGTTAATAACGGTACTGCTACTTATGGAACCGCAGGTTTAGGTCGCCCAGCTGCAGGTAAGACTGGTACCTCGGAGCAGAATGCTTCGGCTTGGTTTAGCGGTTACACCCCACAGATTGCCGCTTCGGTTGCGATGTTCCGCGATGATGCGACTCAAACTCTAAATGGAATTGGTGGCTTGAATTCAGTAACGGGTGGCACCTTCCCAGCCAAGATCTGGACCGCTTTCATGAAAGGTGCGTTGGCAAAACAACCGGTATTAAATTTCCCAGCACCTGTACATATCGGTGGCACTGACCCAGTCGTGATGACCAGCGGCGGCGTCCAAAAGATAAAGAAAAAGAATTAATCTGTTTAGATCCTCTCGAATTCTTTTGGCGCTTGCAATTTTGGCTAGCGCGCTTTCGTTTGCCAAATTCTCACACTGCGAAAAGAAGGATTGGCAATCACCAGATAATTACAGCCACGCCTGTTATACCGATATTGCACCGCTCTATACCGATCGTGGGCTAGATAAAAAGACCTGGCCTTATGCCAGCGGCGAAAAGAGCGTCGAATACCCGGTATTGATGGGTATCGCGATGTATTTAACCGCGTTACCTTCAAATAGCATGAAAGATTATTACTTCTACAACATACTCTTACTTGCGCTACTTTTTATCGCCACAGTTTTCGTATTACAAAGAATCGGCGCTTATGGTTTTTATTATGCCTTGGCGCCGGCAGTTATCGGTTCGCTCTTTATCAACTGGGATCTCTGGGCGATTCCAACCATGTTGCTAGCGATCTATTGGTTTGATCGAAAACGATTTGATTACAGCGCAATCGCACTTGGAATCTCGGTAGCCACCAAATTCTTCCCCGTGTTGCTCTTAATACCAATATTGGTGATTTATTTGAGAAGTAGTAGATCTCCAATTAGATATTTAGCGGTATTTGCCGGAACTTGGCTTGCAATCAATTTACCTTTTGCAATCACTACTCCAACTGGTTGGTGGCATTTCTATAAATTTAATTTAGAACGCGGCCCCGATTGGGGATCGATTTGGACTGCGCTACAAACCTTAGGTTGGCAAGGTGGCTCGATAAATTATTTATCGCTGCTTGGCACTTTGATGATTCTCTCTTGGGTTGTGGTATTTCTCTTTGGATTAGCCGAAACCCCAACGCTTGCCGAAGTCTCATTCATCGTCTTTGCTGCGGCGCTAGTTTTGACGAAGGTCTATTCACCACAATATGTACTTTGGTTGACCGCGCTTGCGGTGATTGCGATAAGCAGCAAACAATCTCTGATAACTTTCTGGAGTTGGCAAGTTGCAGAATTGATTTATCACATTGCGATCTGGCAACACCTGGCGCTACTTTCAAATGCACGTTTTGGATTAAGCGGCGCTTTCTACGGCGCGATCACCTTGCTGCGACTAGCGGCCCAAATCGGGATGATCTACAGCCTGGCGCACCAAGTAAAACGCTCTAAAAAAGCGGGAAGTACACAGGGAAAACCATGGGATTTCCTCTTTGACACCGCCTCCAGTTACCCTTAACCCCTCGTTCAAGATCGTTGAAAAGCGGTTTTAAACGATCACCTCTGTTACGGAAATACCGTAACCGCATAGTCCAAAGGGGTTTATTGATTCATGCGTCATTATGAATTAATGGTCATCCTTGACCCAGAGCTCGAAGAGCGCACAGTTACACCAAGCCTCGAGACCTACTTAAAGATCATCAAAGACAGTGGTGGCAAAGTCGACAAGCTAGATGTTTGGGGACGCCGTCGTATGTCATTTGAGATCAACAAGAAGGGCGAAGGCAT
>CAWULI010000142.1:0-2233 GCA_963923155.1 uncultured bacterium | reverse complement strand
GCAACCATGGACTGGATGGAGCAAGAGCAAGAGCGCGGTATCACCATTACTTCAGCGGCAACTACCTGCCATTGGAAAGATCACCTAATTAATATTATTGATACACCTGGTCACGTAGATTTCACTGTTGAAGTTGAACGTTCACTCCGTGTTCTTGATGGAGCAGTTGCAGTTTTCGATGGTGTTGCTGGTGTTGAACCGCAATCTGAAACTGTTTGGCGTCAGGCTGACCGTTACAACGTTCCACGTATCTGTTTCGTAAATAAGTTGGACCGCACAGGTGCATCTTTCGAACGTTGCGTTGAAATGATTAAGTCACGTCTTGGTGCAACTCCACTTGTTCTACAAGTTCCGATTGGTGCGGAAGGTGATTTCATTGGCGTAGTTGATTTACTACAGATGAAAGCACTTGTCTGGCCTGGCGAAACTAAGAAGGGCGAAGATTACGTAATCGAAGAGATCCCAGCTAACTTAGTTGAGAAGGCAAAGGAGGCTCGTCATCTATTACTTGAGACTCTTGCTGAAGTTGATGATGAGATAATGGAGAAGTACCTTGAAGGTGCAGAACTAACTCAAGATGAAATTATTGCTGGTATCCGTCGCGCAACTCTTGCAGATAAAGCAACTCCGGTTCTAACTGGTTCTGCTTTTAAGAATAAGGGTGTGCAACCAATGCTTGATGCGGTAAATCGTTACTTGCCATCACCACTTGATATCAAGGCAATTGTTGGACATAAGCAAGGTGATAAAGAGACTGTTATTGAACGGCAACCATCTGCTGATGAACCTTTCTCAGCACTTGCATTCAAGATCATGTCAGACCCACACCTTGGAAAATTAACTTTCGTACGTATTTATTCTGGAACTTTAACAGCAGGTACAGCAGTTCTAAATTCAACTAAGGACCGTAAGGAACGTATTGGAAAGATTTACCAGATGCACGCGAATAAGCGTGAAGAACAAGAGAGCGCTGGCGCTGGAATGATTATTGCGGTTATGGGTCTTAAGGACACCACAACTGGAAATACACTTTGCGATCCAGATAAACCAATTATTTTAGAATCAATGGATTTCCCAAATCCAGTTATCGATGTCGCGATTGAGCCAAAGACAAAGGCAGATCAAGAGAAACTTGGTGTTGCGATTCAACGTCTTGCTGAAGAAGATCCAACATTCCACGTTAAGTCTGACGAAGAGACTGGTCAAACAATCATTTCAGGTATGGGAGAACTTCACCTTGAAATTCTTGTAGATCGTATGAAGCGCGAATTTAAAGTTGAAGCAAACGTTGGTAAGCCACAGGTTGCATACCGCGAAACAATCCGTAAATCAGTTGCTCGTCACGATTACACCCATAAGAAGCAATCAGGTGGTTCTGGACAGTTTGCGAAAGTTCAGATTGCACTTGATCCACTTCCGGCAGGTGGCGAAGAGCATTACAAGTTCGTAAATAAGATCACCGGTGGTCGTATCCCGAAGGAGTACATCCCTTCTGTTGATGATGGTGCGCAAGAGGCAATGGCAACAGGTCCTCTAGCTGGTTATCCATTAGTAGATGTACAAGTCACTCTTCTTGATGGCGCGTATCACGATGTTGATTCATCTGAACTTGCTTTCAAGATTGCTGGTATCGCGGCGTTCAAGGAAGCTGTAAAGCTTGCAGGCCCAGTTCTTCTTGAACCTGTTATGGCGGTCGAAGTTACAACTCCAGAAGATTTCATGGGAGATGTAATTGGAGATCTAAACAGTCGTCGTGGACAAATTCAGTCCATGGACGAGCGATCAGGCGCTCGCATCGTAAAGGCGGTAGTTCCGTTGTCAGAGATGTTCGGCTATGTCGGAGATCTTCGCAGTAGAACTCAAGGTCGCGCGAGCTACAGCATGCAATTCGATTCGTATGCAGAGGTTCCAGCCGCTGTATCGAAGGAAATTGTCGCGAAAGTTCGCGGCGAGTAAAGAACTACCAGAGCGAAAAAACTACCCCTAAATAAAGAGAAGACAACAAGGAGAAAACGAAAATGGCAAAGGCGAAATTCGAACGTAATAAGCCACACGTCAACATCGGAACAATCGGTCACATTGACCACGGTAAGACAACTCTTACTGCTGCAATCTCAAAGGTATTGCACGACAAGTATCCAGATGTAAACCCATTCACACCTTTCGATCAGATCGATAAGGCACCAGAAGAGCGTCAACGCGGTATCACAATTTCGATTGCACACATCGAATA
>CAWULI010000141.1:0-2242 GCA_963923155.1 uncultured bacterium | reverse complement strand
CCTATTGCCTCCATCAATCGACGGATAATGTGGTATCGCCCTTCATGAATCTTCAATTCAAGCCAATGGTTTGGTAACTCCCGATAAGAATTTACTCGACCTATTCCATCCTCTAACTCGACACCCTTGGTCAGAATTGCCTTGGCATCTCTGGGTAGCTCCCCGTCATATTGAACTAGGTAAGTTTTTTCTAGCCCATAACTAGGATGGGTCGCGCGGAAGGTGATCTCCCCGTCGTTGGTCAAAAGAATAAGGCCCTCAGATTCCTTATCAAGGCGCCCGACATGGAAAAGTCTCTCTTTTCTAAAGTCGACCAACTCAGCTAATGAAGGCCTACCCTCCGGGTCATACATGGTGGACAAAACACCCCGCGGTTTATACAACGCAATGTAAGTTTTAGACTTGATGCTTTGTATTGTTTCACCATCTACTTCAACTTTAGAGTCTTCATCAACTTTGTAGCCTAATTCGGTGATTCTCTTACCGTTAACTCTTACTCGCCCTGATTCGATGAGGCTATCTGCCCCACGGCGGCTAGTGACGCCTGCGTCGGCAATAAATTTATTTAATCTGATCATGCAAGATTCCCATCTTTCGTGATGGGGTAAGTCTACCTGTTTTTCAAACGCTAACTTACACGTGGATTAATCAGCAATCAATCAGTAAGAGAATCTAAAACCTCATCCAGGGCTGCCAAGTCAGGCAAGTAGGGGGCTAGAGCGGGGAGATCTTCGATGGAATTGATGCCTAGTCGCTCTAGGAAGTAGCTGGTCGTCTTATAGAGAATCGCCCCGCTCTCATGTTCAACACCGAACTCCTCCACTAAGCCGCGATTAACCAAGGTCTTCATAACCGCTTCAACATTTACCCCACGAATTGCAGAGACACGAGCGCGAGAGATTGGTTGGCGATAGGCAATAACCGCTAAAGTCTCAAGGGCGGCTTGAGTTAACCGAGATTGCTGGCCATCAAGTACGAATTTCTCAACGACCGAAGCTTGGTCAGGGTGGCTGTAGAAACGCCAACCTCCGTTGATCTTCTTTAACTCAAAGCCGCGTTCGGTGTAACTGCCCACAAGTTCATCTAGAGCCTGGGTGATCTCCGCCTCCGGACGTTCCAGGACTGTTGCCAAGGTGGTCTCCGATACTGGCTCATCAACGACCATTAAGATCGCCTCTATCGACCGGTGTAACTCATTCATCGCCTGACTCCTTCGCATCTATCGAATCTTCGGAAATAACTGGTTGATCAAACTCATCAGAGATAGCAATTTCGCCGTTTTCGGTGCCGACCCAACTGATCTGCAGGTCGGTGAAAGCCTCTAGCTGCTCAAATCGAAGCGCGCCAGTTCTATAGAGGTCAAGTAGGGCCAGGAACCTGGCCACAATAACCATGGTCTCATCGGCGTCGTGGACAAGAGCTCGAAAACTTAGCGATTTGGCTAGCCTTAGTGCATTTATAACGAATTGGCTCTGTTCGGCGACGCTGATTAGAGGTCGGTGGATATGTTCGACAGAAACCGTTGGTGGCGCCTTTGGGTAGAGCACGCGATCTGCGATAATCGAGAAGCGCTCAGGGCCTACTCCAATAAGTACTTCGGGTAGGAGCGCCGCAAAATGTGGATCTAACGCCACAGTTCTGGCGAAACTCTTCTCGGCCAGGGTTATTCTTTCAGCAAAGGTGGACGCGATCTCCTTAAATGCGCGATATTGAAGGAGACGTGCAAATAAGAGATCTCGCGCTTCAAGTAGCGCTAAGTCAGCCTCATCCTCAACTTCACCTTGAGGTAACAATTTCGCAGCCTTAAGATCAAGTAAGGTCGCCGCAACGACCAAAAATTCAGTCGCTTGATCTAGCTGCCACCCTTCTCCACTCTCTTCGAGTCTTCGGATATAACCGATAAATTCATCGGTAACGATTGATAACGCGACCTCGGTTACATCCATCTTGTGGCGTGAGATCAATTGAAGGAGAAGATCGAACGGACCATCAAAATTCTCTAAATGGACGGCAAAACCAGAGGTTAACTCTCCGTTTTCGATGACATCCATAGTTGGAAAACCTATCGTAATCATGCGTGGAAACTTGCCTAAAGTGCGACTGCGCCTTAGGTTTCCACCAGGAAAGGCAGGTTTAACGCTTGAACGCTAAATCGACATTTGAAGAGGTCGTAACCACCGCATCTTTAACAGATAGCGCAGCCAAGACTCTCCCCACTCCAGCACCGTTAACTTCACATGGC
>CAWULI010000140.1:0-2247 GCA_963923155.1 uncultured bacterium | reverse complement strand
ATCGCCGCCTTACGATGAAAGAGGTTGCCTTGGCGGTGATTTCGCCCGAGGCCGCCCTCGATCGTTGAGTAGTTTGCATAACATATCTGCAACAAATTCGCATTTTAAGCCTACAAAACCGAGATATTGGTAAAAAAAATTTAGAAAATATTGTCAGTTAAGCACCTTTCAGATTAACCTTACGCCCTCCCTATCCCGGGATGAATAGGACCCCTGCTATTACAGAGGGATAAAAGAAAGGCATAAATGAAGAAGACACTAAAAGGTGCATTAGCCCTTGTCGGTACTTCAGCACTTGTTCTTGGTGCAGTTGTATCAACAGCAGCAAATGCGGCTCCAATTGAAGTATCACTTGCATTTCAAGGACCGCTAACTGGCTCAGATGCACAAACTGGTCAAGATGAAATCTTGGGTGCAAAGACTGCTATCCAGATTTTCAATGACTCACAGAAGAAGTACAAGGTCAACCTTGTAGCTGTTGATGATCAAGGTGAAGGCGCAGTAGCTGGACGCGTTGCTCCAGGTGTTGCTTCTAACAAGAAGATCATCGGCGTAGTTGGACCTGCATACTCAGGTGCATCTATCGCATCATTCCCTTCATATAAGAAGGGCAAGCTCACAATGGTCTCACCATCAGCTACTCGTCCAACCCTTACCGATCCAAACTCACCAGATAACGGTTATCCATACTTCCACCGTGTTGTTGGTAATGACTCACTTCAGGGTCCAGCTGTTGTCCGTTGGGCAATCAAGGGCGTAACTGATCCAAAGGTTTACGTAATCGACGACCAGACTCCATACGGAACCGGTCTTCGCGATGCTGCAAATGATTACATCACAGCACAGAAGGTAAACAAGGTCGGATCTGACTCTGTTGCACAGAAGACTGCTGATTACTCAGCAACTGTTGCAAAGATCAAGGCATCTGGCGCAAACATTGTTATCTACACTGGTTACTATCCAGATGGCGGCGCACTTGCTAAGGCACTTAGCGATGGCAGCTGGAAGGGTCAGTTCATCGGTGGCGACGGAGTTCTTAACTCTGCTTATATCGATGTAGCTGGTAAGGCAGCGGCAGAAGGAACCAAGTTCACCGCTCCTGCAGTTCCATTTGAAGTAGTAGCTAACGCTGCTCAGCAAGCTGCATTTACTAAGGCAACAAAGCTAAAGAGCGCAGCTGGCCACGTTTACGTGACCGAGACCTTCAATGCAACAAACGTATTCCTATCTTGCATTGCTAAGGGCAATACCACACGCGACAAGATCCAATCTTGCGTATCAAGCGGAACCTTCTTGACCATCGACGGCAAGACCAAGATCAGCTTCACCTTCGCAGGTGAAGTTAAGGGCGGCGCACCAGTTGGTGGCTTCCAGGTCGTAAACGGCGAGATCAAGTACTTCGGAGCTGTTTGATCTAAATAATTGGTCTTTACCTGTAAAGGTAATCTCCAATATGTAGTTTGAAAGTGGAGCGTCTCGAGTTCTTAACTTCGAGACGCTCCACTGCTACTATTCAACGTCTTTTAGAGTAAAAATACCCACATCAGAAAGTGGCACGATGACTTTTAATGTAGTTACCAGCCAGTTTTGGTCATTAGTCGTTTCAGGCGTCGCATTAGGTTTTATCTACGTTCTAATCTCGCTCGGTTACACCATGGTTTATGGTGTACTTCGACTTATCAATTTTGCCAATTCTGAGATCTTCATGGTCGGTACTTTCGCGACCGTTTTGGTTTCGCGCAATTTGTATAAATTCGATCAGAACACCAATCCGTTGACCGGAACTAAATTAGTTTTGACCTTGGCATCATTTTTATTTGCATCGATGGTTGCTTCAGGAATCACTGCAGTCTTAGTAGAACTTGTGGCATATCGCCGTTTAAGAGCAAAGGGCACCAACCGATTGGCCTCTTTGATTAGCGCCATCGGAACTTCAATAGTCCTACAAGAGACGGTTCGTATCTTGACCCACTCAATCCCGATGTCTAATCCTCGTGTCATCCGCAAGTACGATGTCGTCACCTTTGGTAATACCGGAATCCGTAATGACATTTTGATCGTGATCGTTTTTGCAGCCGTCCTTTATGTAACCATCGATCGATTTGTTTCCAAGACCTTACTTGGTAAGGCCATCCGTGCCGTATCCATGAGCGAGGAAACCTCGAGACTCATGGGTATCAATCTAAACCGGGTAATCTCGGCAACTTTCTTTATCGGCGGTATTACCACCGGTGCCGCAGCTTTTCT
>CAWULI010000139.1:0-2259 GCA_963923155.1 uncultured bacterium | reverse complement strand
AGTTAGCGGCTTCGCGCGCTCTGCCATCGAACCAGAGACAGGTAATTAAATTCATGGCGTAAGAGTACGGGTAATCATTCGCCTCCATTACCAGAAGGGGCTTTGCGACCTGAGCCATCTCGAATCATCTCCTCTAAAAAGCGAATCCCCTAATATACCTCTAGAGGTATATTACTCTTATGGCACAAGAGAGCATCTCCCTTCTATTGACCAATGCACGCAAACGTTCCAGGTTAACCCAACTTCAAGTCGCAGAGCGTGCCGGGACTTCACAAGCTGCTGTAGCAAGATATGAAAAGGGCCTCTGTTCTCCCTCAGTAGATACGCTTCAAAGGTTGCTAAAAGCAAATGGCTTTGAATTGGTCTTAGATACAAAACCTGCTCGGAAAATTAATTCCAGAAGCGCACTTGCCAAAAAGATCCAGAATAAACGCGGCGAGATTCGCGAAATCCTGCACGCTACTGGCGCACATAACATCAGAATCTTCGGCTCGGTAGCACGTGGTGATGACAACAAAGGTAGCGATGTTGATTTCCTTGTGGATATCAATGAAGACCCTAAAAAAACCATGGCAGCTATCAATTCCGCTAGCAGAATTTCAAAACTTCTAGGTACCAAAGTTGATGTTACCCCATCCCACCTGTTGAAAAAGGAGGTCTTAAAGTCTGCCCTGCGTGATGCTATTCCGCTATGAATCCCAGACCAGAAGAACTTCGACTTAAAGATATATTGACCGCTATCGACACCATCTATGATGTCAGAAAATTGTTGATTACCTACCCACACGAAAATCTCTTGCATAACGTCTCAAGAGATGCAATTAACTTCAACTTAATCGTAATTGGCGAAGCAATACGAAAGCTTCCAGAACCATTCAAAATCGCTAATTCACATATCGCCTGGCAGGAAGCGATTGATTTACGCAATCACTTAGCTCATCAATATTTTGCAGTTGATGCACAAATGGTCGAAACCATAATTGAAGGACAATTACGTGAGATGGCTGAATTGATAGACGAAATAATTAGTTAATTAGTAACTTAAAATTACCCTGCTGACAACCTTAAAGTTGTGGGGTGTCGGTAGGTTCTTCAGGGACGCTCTTAGCGAAGATCAGATAGATGCTGTAGAACGGCAGCAGAATCCACCAACCTGATTTGCCAGTGTCGTGGCTTCGACGAATCTGCACCGCAAGTAGCGGTACCAATAGAAAAGCCATGATCACGCTATTTAAAGTGGTCTGTCCGCCGGCAAAGAGGCCTAAGAAGAGATCGGTTAATACGTAGAAAAATAGAAATGAGCGATACTGCAATTTATTGCTGCGCCCGCGAATATCTAAAAAGCGGCGAAAGCCATCATTAATTGCCTCGATCATTTGTAAATCCTAGAAGAGCGTGCGCGGAAGCATCCGCTCGACTTGGGACTTGATGCTCTCGTTCGAAAGCGGCGCCAGCACTTGGCCGACCAACCAGATAAATGCAATCGGCGCGGCTTCGCCTAAACGATGCTTTAAAACTTCGCCAACTTGCTGCCAGATTGCAGCGACTTCGACCTTCAAATCATCATCGCCGATAACTTGCTGTGCCGCACTTGGCATGAAGATAGTTGGCAGCAATTCGCGGTCATGCTCGCGCAGGGCGGCCAAAACTTTGCTACCAGAGATTGCGCTAGCGAAATTGATCAAGAAATCACTCGGGGTACCAAGATATGCCAGCGCCTCTTGCGCCTCATACTTAGCAAGCGCTACGCCAATCGCCTCTTTATCGCGGAAGTGGTTGTACAAAGTCGCACGGGAAACCTCTGCTTCCGAGGCAAGCTCGATCATGTTCATCGCGCGAAAGCCCTGTTGCGCGATTAATTTCTTAGCAGCAAGGATTATGGATTCGTGAACACCGCGATAAGTTGCGTGTTGCCGCGCATAGGATTCTTCAGACATAAATTAAATAATTACTACGCTGCGTCTGAGATAACTTTTAGTGCTGTCTTCTCGTTCTTGAATTCACTCTGTGCGATTTGAACTGTGACTTCGCCAAGCAGTTTTGATAATTCGATATTAAGCGCTGCGCAGATCGATGCGAGCAATTCGGATGAAGCTTCCTTCTGGCCGCGTTCTACCTCTGATAAATAACCAAGCGAGACGCGGGCATCGCGTGCCACGCTTCGAAGGGTGCGTGATTGTGCAACGCGGGCAGCGCGAAGTTCACGGCCAACGGCATCGCGTAACAACATAGCGCTTCCCTTTTCTACTCTTTTGACCC
>CAWULI010000138.1:0-2282 GCA_963923155.1 uncultured bacterium | reverse complement strand
GGGCAGGTCATCGGACAGACCATGCCAGTTGAGTGCAAGACACATTGACCGCACATTTGGCAATCCCAAATTGGTTTCTTGATGGCCTCTTCCAGCACGATCAACGGCAGGAACTTCATACTGCAGCGCGCTTCTTTGCTAATAGTTCTTTGGCAACTTTTACTGCAGCCGACGCATCAGCAGCGTAACCATCTGCGCCAACCACATCGGCATACTCCTGAGTTACCGGTGCGCCACCGACCATGATGATTACTTGGTCGCGTAAACCTGCCTTGTTGATTTCGTGAATATTAACTTTGAACATCGGCATCGTAGTTGTTAAGAAAGCAGACATTCCGACGATATCTGGCTTGTGCTCGTTGATTGCCGCGATGAATTTCTCTGGTGCACATTGCACGCCAATATCGATAACGGTAAAACCGGCGCCTTCCAACATGATATTTACCAAGTTCTTACCGATGTCATGTACATCGCCTTTAACTGTTCCCATCAAGAAGGTACCGACTGATTCGGCGCCAGTTTGGGCAAGTAGTGGACGGAGCACATTTAGCGCGCCAGACATGGCTTTTCCGGAGATCAACATCTCGGGCACGAAGAAGTCACCTCGTTCGAAGCGGGCACCAACCTCTTCTAACGCTGGAATCAACGCATCAAAGAGAATCGAAGAAGGCGACATACCTTCGGCGATTCCTTTATTGGTTAGCTCGAGTACCGCTGGAGCATTTCCGACCAGAGTCTCATCAAATAACCCTTTGAGGATCTCTTCATGGCTCATGCTGCGCCTACCTTTCGTTTGCTCTCTTGTTTCTTCAACTCTTTGATTATCAATTCGCCAAATTTGATGAGATGCTCACGATTGATGCGAGCATCAGGGCCAGAGATCGAAATTGCCGCAATTACCGTGCCATCGTTTGCAAAGATCGGAGCGGCAACTGCAACTAGTCCATCTTCAAGTTCATTATCGATAATGGCAAAGCCTTGTTTACGCACCTTCTCTAGCTCGACTACCAGTTGTGCACGATTAGTAATGGTCTTGGTGGTCTTTGCGGAAAGAACTCCACTTGGAAGTGCAGCAGCGCCATAAGCTAAGAAGATCTTGCCAAGTGCTGATGCGTGATACGGAACATGGCGACCAATCCAATTGGTGGCACCTAAAATAAATTGTCCATCGACCTGATCGATTAATTTGATCTCGCCATTTCCTGGAATTGCTAAATTTACCGACTCTGAAGTTTTATCTGCCAAACTCTCGAGAACTGGTCGGAACTTTCCAATCAAAGAAGATCCTTGGCTTTGTGTTGCGGCAAAACGAATCAAGACATCACCGGCGATATAAGCACCATTTCGATCCCTACGAACCAAACCTTGCTTCTCTAGCGCACCGAGAATTCGAGAAGTGGTTGATTTGGGTAGTTCTAAATCCCTCGCCAATTCGGAGAGCAGTGGCGGCTCATTTGCTTCGATAATCGCAATCATCAAAGAGGTAGCGCGGTCGATGGCTTGCGTGCCAGTAAGCGCCATAACTGCCCCCAAATTTGCGTTCCGTATTATGGAACTACTGTTCCAATATCTGAGCGTATTCTCTAAGGTTAGGGCAGGTCAAGAGCGAAAGGCGCGCCAATGTTCATCAACAAGATGCCGCGATATGAAATTTTAAGCGAAGAGTCGATGGCGACTTTAACGAAGGGTTGGCGACGAATCGTCTCTGAAATCGGAATCGAATTCGCAAGTCCATGGGCCGTAGATTTGTTGAAAGAGGCCGGACAAGAGGTAAGCGGTGAGAACGTTAAGTTCGATCCAGATTGGATTTTGCAACAAGTAGCTAAAGCGCCACAAGAATTCGATCTACGTGCACGCAATCCAAAGCGCAACGTACATATCGGTGGCGATGCGATGGTCTTCGGTGGAGTTTATGGACCGCCCTTTGTTCTTGAAGGTTCAACTCGTCGCGATGGTACCTTTAAAGATTTCGAGAATTTCTGCAAGCTGGCACAGAGTTACGAGGTACTGGATTCAGTCGGTGGCGTTGTTGTCGAACCAAATGATCTCTCACTTGATTCACGCCATTTAGATATGGCATTTGCGCAGGCAACATTGACCGATAAATTCTTTATGGGCAACGTGGTCTCGGCTACTAATGCTAAAGATGTGATTGCAATGGCAGAGATCATCCACGGTGGTCGTAAAGCGATCGAGGAAACGCCGGCGTTGATCTCATTGGTAAATTGCAATTCACCACTTCGCTGGGACGATCGCATGTTAGATTCGATGCGCGAATATGT
>CAWULI010000137.1:0-2339 GCA_963923155.1 uncultured bacterium | reverse complement strand
TCATAAAGTTCGCGAGAGCCAAAGAGGAAAGATGCATTTAGTGGCATCTCCTGATCAAGCACTCCGGCCTTATGCAGATCCAATACCCCATCGCTGAACATCTCGGTCCAGATTCGCATCTCTTTGCGATCTCTCAATGAAGCCAGCACCGCATCGGGTACGCCACCGATTCCCAACTGTAAAGTCGAATTGTTCTCGATCAGCGCTGCAATTCGATTGCCGATCTCTCGTTGCGTATCAGTGATCACTGATACCGGTTTCTCTAAAAGCGGTTCATCCACTTCGATCAGATAATCGATCTCGGATTCATAAATTTGCGCATCGCCATATGTATATGGCATCTGTTTATTTGCTTGTGCAATCACAATGCCATTTCGAGCTCGCGCGGCTTCGATCGCGGCGGGCAAGATATTTACTTCAACTCCCAGCGAGACTGTGTCATAACGTTTTGGCGAGGTATGCAAGAAAACTAAGTCCGGTCGATAATGATCACGGAAGAGAATCGGGACCATCGAAAGTCTAGATGGAATGTAATGAAGCCTTGGGTGGCGACGCATAGCAGGTCCAACAAAAGTGCTCTCATATTCGATCCCATCGCGATCTGGAATTCCAGGGTGGGCGTTTAGCATATGTAATTTGAAACGTTCTAAACTTTCATCTGCCGCTTTCAAAAGCGTGGTTGGTGGCGCGAAATTTCCTGACGCTACGATTCTTGGATTGTCAGTCTGACTACTTAATATGCTCTTTAGTTGCTCATAATTTATTACGCGCATCCGCAGCCTCTCTACGCCACTTAGCGATATCGGCGTGATTACCAGATAGCAAAACTTCTGGAACCTTTATTCCACGCCATTCCGCCGGCTTTGTAAATGTCGGATACTCGAGGTAGCCCTCTTCTGAATGTGACTCTTCAACTATTGATTCTGGATTTCCTAAGACTCCAGGAACCAAACGTGATATCGCCTCTGCCATTACTATCGCAGCGACTTCACCACCATTTAGGACATAATCACCGATTGATACCTCGCGAACTTTGAAACCAGAGTTTGCGTAATACTGACGAACCCGATCGTCAATTCCCTCGTATCTTCCGCACGCAAAGATCAAATGATTACTAGTTGATAGTTCTTCTGCCATTCGTTGATTGAATCTTCTGCCAGCCGGGGTCAGGATAATTAATTCGGAATCTTTGGTAATCAATCGATCAATCGCTTTACCCCAGACCTCTGGCATCATCACCATGCCGGCTCCACCACCGTATGGGGTGTCGTCGACCTGACGATGCACATTTGTGGCGTTTTCGCGCAAGTCATGTACACCAATTTCAATCAACGATTTATCTAACGCCTTGCCGATTAGCGAGAGTTTTAACGGCTCAAAGTACTGTGGGAAGATCGAGATGAAATCAAATCTCATGTAAACACCGGTGGAATCACTACGATCTCTTTGCGCTCTAAATCGACAGTTGGTACGAGTTGGCGAACAAATGGAATCAAGACCTCGCCTGAATCGGTTTTAATGGCTAGACAATCTTGAGCCGGAAGATTTATTACATCTATGACAGTTCCGTATTTACTGCCATCTTCAAGCAATGCAGTTAAACCGATCAATTGTTGAATATGGTAATCATCTGCTGTTTGGCCTGGTTGATTGATGTCGACCTCTGCGTAAAGCAAGGTATTCCTTAGCTTTTCAATCGCATTTCGATCAGTTATTCCTTCGAAACCTAAGAGCAAGATTCCGCTATGCACGCGAGCGCTGGAAACTTTTAAATTACCGTGATCGGTGATTAATTCAGCGCCGATTGCAAAACGAATTTCCGGATCATCAGTACGAACCTCGATGGTGGCTTCGCCTAATATTCCGTGGGCGCGACCAATTCGCCCAACGTTTAGCTTCACTAACGAACTTCGTCGGCCTCGATGAGATCCACGCGTACCGAACGACCAGCAAGCGCGCTCATCACAGTGCGTAGCGCGCGAGCAGTACGACCGTTGCGACCGATTACCTTGCCAATGTCTTCTGGATTGACATTAACTTCGAGAGTGGTGCCCCGACGATGAGTCTTCTCTTTAACGACTACATCGTCAGGGTTATCGACGATTCCCTTAACGAGATGTTCTAAAGCTTCGTCAAGCATTATTCAGCAGATTCGGTTGCTGGTGCTTCTTCGGCAGCTGGCGCCTCTGCAACTGCTTCGGCAACTGGAGCCTCTTCCGCTGGAGTTTCAGCAGCAGCTTCAGCAACTGGAGCTTCAGCTACAGGTTCTGCAGTAGCTTCAGGAGTTGGAGCGTTCTTCTTCTCTAACTTCTCCTGAGCCTTCTTCTTCAAAGTTGTTG
>CAWULI010000136.1:0-2343 GCA_963923155.1 uncultured bacterium | reverse complement strand
CTTGCGGTCTTAGTAGAAAACTCATCCGGTGTTCTTGCTCGCGTTGCTTCACTTTTCGCACGTCGCGCATTTAACATCGATTCACTTGCAGTAGGTCCAACCGAAGACCCAACCATCTCTCGTATGACCATCGTTGTTAATGTCGAAGGTCATGCGTTAGAGCAAGTGATTCGACAGTTAGATAAGTTGATCAACGTAATTCACGTTACTGAGATTAAACCCGCTAAATCGACTCAAGAAGAGCTGATTCTGGTCAAGGTAAAACAGAACCCGCGTATCGAATCGGTAATCAGCAAATTTGGCGCCAAAGTGGTCGATGCAACTGACGGTGCGGCGATCATCGAATCGACCAATACCGTCTCGCTTAACGAAGAGCTACTGGCAGCGCTAAAAGAATTTGGCATCATCGAGTTCGTCCAATCTGGAGTAGTGGCCTTGGCACATGGTGCAGAGGCGCTTGCGGATCAGACTCTTGATATCCAATCAATATCTACCGATCGTCCGGCTGATTATCAGAACTAAATTAATTAAAACAAAAAAAGAAGAGAAGAAGAAAAGGAAGCAGAACCAATGGCAACTATGTATCACGAAGAAGATGCAGATCTCTCAATCATCCAAGGTCGCAAGGTCGCAATCATTGGTTATGGTTCCCAAGGACACGCACACGCGCTTAACTTGCGCGATAGCGGAGTCGATGTACGCGTTGGATTAAAGGATGGTTCGCCATCTCGTGCCAAAGCCGAAGCCGAAGGTTTGAAAGTCACCAGCGTCGCAGATGCGGTTAAAGAATCAACCGTCATTATGATCTTGGCGCCAGATCACGTGCAGCGCCACATCTACACTGAATCGATATTGCCTAATCTAAAAGATGGCGATGCGCTCTTCTTTGGGCATGGATTTAACATCCGCTTTGGTTACATCAAGCCACCAGCAAATGTTGACGTTTGTATGGTTGCACCCAAGGGTCCAGGACATTTAGTTCGCCGTGAATATGCCGCAGGTCGTGGTGTGCCAGTAATCGTGGCAGTCGAACAAGATGCAACAGGTAGCGCTTGGCCTCTAACACTTTCATATGCAAAGGCAATCGGCGGACTTCGCGCGGGCGGAATCTTGACCACATTTACTGAAGAGACCGAGACCGATCTATTTGGTGAGCAATCTGTTCTTTGCGGTGGAGCTTCGCAATTAGTTATGTATGGTTTTGAGACTTTGGTCGAAGCTGGTTATCAGCCTGAAGTTGCCTACTTTGAGTGCTTGCACGAACTTAAGTTGATCGTAGATTTAATGTACGAGGGCGGAATCGCAAAGCAGCGTTGGTCTGTATCTGACACTGCTGAATATGGTGATTACATCTCCGGTCCACGCGTAATTGATCCATCAGTTAAACAACGAATGAAGGAAGTCTTAGCTGATATTAAGTCGGGTGCGTTTGCAAAGCGCTTTATCGATGATCAAGATAAAGGCGCGCCAGAGTTCAAGGCGCTGCGCGCGAAAGGCGAAGCTCACCCAATCGAACAGACCGGTCGCGAACTTCGCAAGATGTTCTCTTGGATCAAATCATCAAATAAAGATGATTACCAAGAAGGTAAAGCTGCGCGTTAAAGAGTATAAATAATGTCAAAACCTGTTGTATTAATCGCTGAGGAGTTAAGCCCTGCCACTATGGCAGCGCTCGGCCCTGATTTCGAGATTCGCCACGTTGATGGTGCTGATCGAGCAGCGCTACTTCCTGCACTAAGCGCGGGTGTAGATGCAGTTCTGATTCGTTCAGCCACCAAGATGGACGCCGAGGCCATTAGTGCGGCAAAGGGTTTGAAAGTAATTGCACGTGCCGGTGTTGGTTTAGATAACGTAGATATTCCTGCCGCAACCGATGCTGGCGTCATGGTGGTCAATGCGCCAACTTCAAATATCGTTTCAGCTGCAGAGCTAGCGATTTCGTTATTACTTGCTAGCGCCAGGTTCGTTTCGCCAGCGCATGCAGCGTTAAAGAGCGGCAAATGGGCGCGCTCTAAATTTACCGGTGCCGAATTATTTGAAAAAACTCTTGGTGTAGTTGGCTTTGGAAAGATCGGTCAATTAGTTGCGCACCGGATGCAGGCATTTGGTATGAATGTGATTGCTTACGATCCATATTTGCAACCAGCAAAAGCCGCTCAACTTGGTGTGCAGTTGATGACACTAGATGAATTGTTAGCCAAATCTGATTTCATAACCATTCATTTACCAAAGACCAAAGAGACTGTGAATCTAATTGGGGAAGAGGCGCTAAAGAAAGTAAAGCCAACAGTGCGCATCATCAATGCGGCACGCGGTGGAGTATTAGATGAAACCGCGCTATAC
>CAWULI010000135.1:0-2394 GCA_963923155.1 uncultured bacterium | reverse complement strand
ACATCCTTCAAACATTCGGTTCGTGGCATCGCGCTACCTAAATCGGCATAACGTGGATCCTTTGCTTGGCTGTATTTATCGTCAATATCAATCGGTGGCGGTGGCACATCGTAAGAACGACGCCAGAGTTTGAATTGATCCTCACCATAAGCCGCCAAAGTCTCAGCCTTATCTTTGCCTTGCAAAGCACCGTAATGGCGCTCGTTTAAGCGCCAAGAACGCTTCACCGGAATCCAATGGCGATCGCAGGCATCTAACGCTAATTGCGAAGTAGAGATCGCGCGACGAAGTAACGAGGTATGCACGATATCCGGCAAGAGATTACGTTCTTTAAGTAGCTCGCCACCGCGCTTTGCTTCAGCCTCGCCAGTTGCAGATAAACGAACATCTACCCAACCAGTAAAGAGATTTAACGCATTCCATTCTGATTCGCCATGACGGAGCAAGATCAAGGTGTAGGTCATGGCGCTAATCCTGCCACCTGTCCACCTGCGGCATGGTTAATCAAATTGTCATATACATCAAGCGTTTTACGAGCGGTGGCATCCCAACCAAAGTGCGATGCATGTTCTACTGCACCAATCGACAACGTAATCCTACGTTGTGGTTCTAATAACAAACGAGTCAACACTGAAGACCAGGCACGTGGATCGTGGCCATCTACTAATACGCCAGAAATGCCGTCTGCGACCGCGGTACGTAAACCACCGACCGCACTTGCTACTACCGGTGTTCCGCAAGCTTGCGCTTCAAGTGCCACCAAACCGAAACTTTCGGAATAACTTGGTACGCAAACCAAATCAGAGGCGCGATATAGATCCGGTAATTTCTCGCGGTTAATTGGTTCTAAGAAGTTGATGACATCTTCTAATTTCAACCAATTAACGAGTTCGCGAAGGCGAATATCTTCATCGCTCTTAACGCCAGATGCGCCACCAGTAATCAGAACTAGTAACTTGGCGCGAAGTTCTGGGTTATGGGTCAACATCTCATTGATTGCACGAATTAAAACTTCAGGTCCCTTGTGTGGTTGGATGCGTCCAACAAAAGAGATGATTAATTTTCTAGAATCAAGATTTAGATTCTGGCGCGAATCTTTACCTTCGGAAGTAAAGCTATATAAATCAACGCCAGGTGCCACTACACGCACATTGTCTGGGCAGGCATCATAAAGTGATACCAAAGAAGCAGCTTCCGCATCAGTATTTGCAATCAAAGCATCAGCGGCTTCGACGATCTGTGATTCGCCTTGAACGCGAATCATCGGCTCTGGGCTCTCGCCTTCTGCTAGGGCTAAGTTCTTCACGCGCGCCATAGTGTGCATGGTATGAACCAAAGGAATGTTAAATTCTTTAGCAGCCGCCATCGCGATCTTGCCACTGATCCAATAATGGCTATGAATCACTGAATAGCCCTTACCTTGCACTTTTGTTTTGAAATCTAACGAGAGCGCTGGAATCAAAGATGGAATCTCTTCTTTCTTGGTTCCGGTTGGTAGATTCAAATGCACGATTCGAATATTTTCTGCGAAATCTATGATCTCGGGTTGCGCATCATCTACTTTGCGAGTGTAGATATCCACGTCAACGCCCATCGCGGCCATGCGTTTTGCAGATTCGATGACATAGATATTCATGCCACCTGCATCACCCGTACCGGCTTGTTCAAGTGGCGAGGTATGCACCATCACTAGCGCCACTTTTCGTCTCATGCCGATAAGTTTACGGGGGTATAAGAACTTAAGCGAGTTGAGATTTCTGATGCAACTTGTGACCAACGCTTGATATCAGCATCGCTATATTTCTCAGCGCGCACTAAATAGGTATTAACCGCCAAGTCACCCTTGATCTGGAAGAAGCCTAATAACCATCGCGCATCTGCGCCTTCACCAATCTGTGTCAAAACCACCCGACCATTAACACCATTTGCAAAGGTGAACTTCGGCGAATCACTAAATGAATATTTGGTGACAATGCCTTGATTACCAACTGCACCACCAGTGGTCTTGCACTTTGCGATCACTTTATCTAAATCAGTAAGCGCACTGGCCGCACTTGTGGCATCCTTATATTTCACCGTTTCGGTTGAGATAAATGAGTACGGGCTCTTATCTTTAAAGGCCGCGACTTGTCTGCGCAAAGTGCGCGATTTTTCAGATGGGAAGTCACCGGCACAAACATCTAGCGTGGCATCCAACAAGGTAGTGCCACGTGCGATAGGTAGCAATTGATAATCCTGATCAAAATCTGCGATCTGAAAGCCATACTTAGAGACCGCCAACTGATCCTTATCTTCCAATGATGGATCAACAATCGCGACTTTGCGTTGCACGGTGCCGCTTTGTAACCATTGCACTGAGACTTGCGCTAAACCTTGGACGATTAAATCTTTACC
>CAWULI010000134.1:0-2451 GCA_963923155.1 uncultured bacterium | reverse complement strand
AACATCGCTGATGAGGTAATCGCCAAGTTGAAGGTGCGCATGGAACGAATCCGAGTTGGTGATCCGATGGATAAGAACACCGATCTTGGTGCAATTAATTCAAAGGCGCAATTAAGCAAGATTCAAGAGTTAGCCGCATCAGGTAGCGCTGAAGGTGGCGAAATTTGGTCTCCAAAATGCGAACTACCAGCAAATGGTTTCTGGTTTGCACCAACAATTTTTACTGGTGTCACCCAAGCACATCGCATCGCGCGTGAAGAGATATTCGGCCCAGTTCTTTCAGTTCTTACATTTAGAACACCACAAGAGGCGATCGAGAAGGCCAACAACACTCCATATGGACTATCTGCCGGAATCTGGAGCGAGAAAGGTTCCAAAGTTCTTTGGGCCGCCTCCCAGATTCGCGCCGGTGTTATCTGGGCAAATACATTCAATAAATTTGATCCGGCCTCGCCATTTGGTGGATACAAGGAATCGGGTTGGGGTCGCGAAGGCGGTCGCCACGGACTTGCTGCTTATCTAAAGGCGGTGAAGTAATGTCACGTGTCGAAGTAAGGAAGACTTATAAACTATTTATAAACGGCGCATTTCCTCGCTCAGAATCTGGAAGAGTCTTTGAAGTTAAAAATTCAAAAGGTCAATTCATCGCAAATCCAGCGCTCGCATCGCGTAAAGACTTACGTGATTCGGTAGTAGCCGCGCGTGCCGCTTTCCCAAAATGGAGCACATCAACTGCTTACTTACGTGGCCAGATAATCTATCGAATCGCTGAGATGCTCGAAGGTCGCAGAGATCAATTCGAAACAGAGCTAAAAAGTATCGGTGATAAGACCAACATCGATGATGTGATTGATTTGATCGTGTGGTACGCCGGCTGGAGCGATAAGTTATCTGCGCTTAATGGCGTCACCAATCCGGTCTCTGGCCCATTTTATAATTTCACAACACCCGAAGCTCTTGGTGTCGTCGGAATAATCTCAAAGCCAGATTTTCTAAACTTTATAGATTCATTGATGTCCGTAATCGTTAGCGGAAATAGTTCAGTAATAGTTGCCCCAGGTGCTCTAGCAGTTCCGGCGATGAGTTTTGCGGAGGTGCTAGCTACCAGTGATTTGCCAGCAGGCGTAATCAATATCTTGACTGGTAATGTCGAGGAATTGGCACCATGGATGGCATCCCACATGGATATTGATGGTTTAGATACAAGTGGTGCAAAGAAAACTTCTGAACTTAAGAAATCTGGTGCAGAAAATCTAAAGAGAATTCATGAATTCTCGCAAGTAAAACATCCGGCCCGAATTCTTGCTTTCATGGAAGCCAAGACCGTCTGGCACACCATCGGTATTTGAAATTAAGCGCTAACTTCCACTTTCTCGTAACCGCGAAGTACAAAAGTCGGACGTCGAACAGGTTGGCTTGTTAAATGTAGATTTGGAAAGGCTTTTACAAATCTAGGAAGCGCAATGCCCATCTCTAATCTTGCTAAGGGACCACCTAGACAGAAATGGATACCTGCACCAAAACCAATATGTGGATTTGGATCACGGGTAATGTCCATCTGATCGCTATTTTCAAAATGGGCTTCGTCACGATTAGCCGAACCCAATAAGGCCGCAATCTTCTGCCCTTCTTTAATTTCAACTCCGCCAATTTCGGTATCTGACGTTGCCGTTCGTTCGAAGAGATGTAATGGTGCATCAAAGCGTAGAAATTCCTCGACTGCCGTTGGAGCTAATTGATCCGGATGCTCCTTGAGTAACTCAATTTGATCTTCACGTTCTAATAAGGCGACCATGCCATTACCAAATCCATTGACGCTAGCTTCATGCCCTGCATTTAGCAATAAGACGCAGGTAGCAATGAGTTCATGTGCATTCAATCGCTCACCTTGTTCCTCCACTCGAACTAAGTCGGTAATCAAATCTTCACCGGGTTTCGACTTTCGCACATCTGCAAGTTTCTGAACATAATCAGCAAATTCAGATGCTGCTTGTTTTGCGTTTGCCTTCGCTTCTTCTGATGGATTGACCTCATACATCTTGACGATTGCTTGAGACCATGGACGTAATAGATACTCCTCATCCTCAGGAAAACCCAACATGGTTGCAATTACCTTTACCGGCAGAGGCTCCGCAAAATCAGAGATTAAATCGAAATTACCACCTTTTTTTAAGATCTCCTCAATTAATGAATCTACTATCCTTTCGATATTCGTACGTTGGCCCTCGATGATGTTCTTATTGAAGGCCTTTGAGACCAAAGCTCTCAACCGAGTGTGCTTTGGTGGCTCCGAATCCAAAATCCAATCCGAATGCAACCAATTAAAAGTTTGCCAGTCCGATTCTGGTTCTCGTGGCTTGAAGATTCTGCCGAGTGATTTATTACGTAAGGTCGCATTGGCATCGTCATATCTGGCAGCTAAGAACATCTGGGTCTCTTCATGCCAGATTG
>CAWULI010000133.1:0-2456 GCA_963923155.1 uncultured bacterium | reverse complement strand
GATATGTCGGGCGGATTGATTGATTCGGTAACAGATGAAGAGATCTTGAATGCATATAGATTGTTAGCGTCAACCGAAGGCGTATTTGTCGAACCTTCATCGGCTGCAGGAATCGCCGGATTACTAAAACACCAAGCAAGCGGTGATCTGCCTAAAGGAAAACGCATCGTTGTTACCGTAACCGGACATGGTTTGAAGGATATTCAATGGGCGTTGGAATCAGCGGCGGATCCGATTGTGGTTCCAGTCGATGCCAAAGTTGCAGCAGAACAGTTAGGTCTTGCTTAAATGTCACGCATTACCTTTCGCGCTAGCGCTTATGAGGTAAAGGTCCCAGCAACTTCGGCCAATCTCGGTCCTGGCTTTGATTGTTTCGCGTTAGCTCTCGAAAAGCGCGATCGATATATCGCACAAGTTATCGACGAGAAAGAATTAGATTTAGATGTTGTCGGTGAAGGTGCTGATGAAGTGCCCCGCGATGAGAAGAACTTATTAGTTAAATCAATTCATAAAGGCTGGGAATTTCTTGGGTTGTCCAAGAAGGAATATCCGGGTTTGGCGCTTCGCGCCTTGAATAATCTGCCACATGGTCGCGGACTTGGCTCTTCGGCATCTGCGATTATCGGTGGATTGATCCTCGCGAGATCCTTAGTCGTCGGCGGTGTTGATCGCATGAATGACAATGATGTCCTGACCTTGGCCACTGAGATGGAAGGTCATCCAGATAATGTCGCAGCTGCGTTACATGGTGGCGCGGTTATTTCTTGGTCGGGTAACGAATTTGCAGATGCAATAAAACTTGAAGTATCGCCACGAATTACTGCAGTCGCATTCATTCCATCGAATCATGTGCCGACTTCCAAAGCTCGCAAGATGTTGCCAGAGAGTATTCCGCATCAAGATGCAGTTAAGAATTCAATTCACACTGCGTTGTTGACCCAGGCACTTACCACTCGACCAGATTTATTACTTACCGCAACTGAAGATTACTTACATCAAAGTTATCGCGAAGCGGCAATGCCAAAATCTTTTGCATTGATGCAGAAGTTACGCGCAGCTGGTGTGCCTGCATTTATCTCTGGTGCAGGCCCAACTGTTTTGGCACTATTAGTAGATGCTGATATTCATCACGATGATGAGATGGGTGATTTGATCAGAGCTGCAGGTAGCGGATTTACCGTGGAAAATATCGATATTTCGCCTACCGGATACCAAGTTTCCAATCTCTAGAAGCTCTGCTAGGCTTTAGCCATCAGTTCAGCTTGATTTCTAAAGACTGATATTCACAAAATCTCAAAACTCCCTATTGCGGGGTTTTTAAAATCACAAGGATATAAATGTCAGAAGATACGAAAGTTCGCTCAGAGAGCCCTGAACTTGCTGCGATGACTCTTCCGCAGTTAAAGAAAGTAGCGGCTCAACTTGGCATCGATGGAGCAGCCAAGATGGCCAAAGGCTCATTGGTAGATGCGATAGCAGATTTACAGGCTCGTAACCGCGAAGCGGCAAAGGCGGAGAAGGAAGCGGCTCGTGCAGAGCGCGACGCAGCCCGCGCAGAGCGCCGCAATGAAAACCGTAACGAGAATAAAGAGAATCGAAACGATAACCGCAACGATAATCGCAATGACAATCGCAATGACAATGACAGCGATGATGATTCCGAACCACGTCGTGGTCGCGATCGTCATCGTGGACGTGATCGCCACCGAAATCGTGAAGATCGTGGCGAACCAGTTATCCACGAAGATGATGTACTGCTTCCAGTTGGTGGCCTGCTAGATATTCTCGATAATTATGCCTTCGTTCGTACCGGTGGTTATTTACCAAGTCCTAACGATGTGTATGTTGCGATGCAACAGGTTCGTAAATTCGCGTTACGCAAAGGCGATGTGATCACTGGTGCAGTGCGCCAACCTCGCGAAGGTGAGCGCCGTGAGAAATTCAATGCGCTCGTTCGTTTAGATACCGTTAATGGCGTTTCGCCAGAGGAAGCGCGCAATCGCGTTGATTTCACCAAGTTGGTTCCGTTATATCCGCAAGAGCGTTTGCGCCTTGAGACCCAACCAAATATTTTGACTACACGTGTTATCGATTTGATTGCGCCGATCGGTAAAGGTCAGCGCGGACTAATTGTTTCTCCACCTAAGGCCGGTAAGACCATGGTGCTACAGGCAATCGCAAATGCGATCACTGAAAATAATCCGGAATGTCATTTGATGGTCGTGTTAGTTGATGAGCGCCCTGAAGAAGTTACTGATATGCAACGTTCGGTAAAGGGCGAAGTCATCGCATCTACCTTCGATCGTCCTGCTGATGATCACACTTCAGTAGCCGAACTTGCGATCGAACGCGCGAAGCGTTTGGTCGAACTTGGTCACGATGTTGTAGTGCTACTTGATTCGATTACACGTTTGGGCCGTGCATACAACATCGCAGCTCCAGCCTCTGGTCGTATC
>CAWULI010000132.1:0-2462 GCA_963923155.1 uncultured bacterium | reverse complement strand
GATGACGAGCAACTTTTCTATCTGATGTCTCGTGGCATCAACATGGATGATGCTCGCCGCTTAGTTGTGCGCGGATTCTTCAACGAGATCATCGGGCAAATAGGAAATGAAGAGATCGAAAGTCGTTTGATGCAACGAATCGACTCCGAATTAGCCAAGGTCGGTAAATAATGGCTGATTTAGCACTTGATTCGATCATTGAAGGTAAGCCGGTCAAATTCAACAAAGCTGGCAAGGAGATCTGCGTCGCTCGTGTTGGCGATGAGGTCTTTGCAATCGAAGATAACTGCTCTCATCAAGATGCGGCGTTATCTGAAGGCGAACAGAGCGGTTACAAGATCGAATGCTGGCTACATTCAGCAGAGTTCGATCTTCGTACCGGTGCTGCATTAACCCCGCCAGCAGTACAAGCAGTAAAGACTTATGCAGTAAAAATCGATGGTAACGACGTAGACGTAGAGATCTAGTTAGGCATTAAGGAGAGCAGAGAATGAGCAAATTAGAGATTCGTGGATTACAGGTTGTAGTTAATACCGAGAACGGCCAGAAGGAGATTCTTCGTGGCGTTGATTTAACGGTTAACTCCGGAGAGACACATGCCATCATGGGACCAAATGGTTCAGGTAAATCAACTTTGGCATATTCGATCGCGGGGCACCCGAAGTACGAGATCACTGGTGGCACAGTTCATCTTGATGGACAAGATATCTTGGAGATGAGCGTCGATGAGCGCGCCAAGGCGGGACTCTTCTTAGCGATGCAGTATCCAGTCGAAGTACCGGGAGTTTCGGTCTCGAACTTCTTGCGCACTGCGGCAACTGCGTTACGCGGAGAAGCGCCAAATGTTCGCAAATGGGTCGGCGAGGTTAAGGATGCGATGGCGGCCTTAAAGATGGATGCCTCTTTCGCAGAGCGCAGCGTCAACGAAGGTTTCTCTGGTGGCGAGAAGAAGCGCCATGAGATCATGCAACTTGAACTGCTAAAACCAAAGATCGCGATCTTGGATGAGACCGATTCTGGTTTAGATGTTGATGCACTTCGAGTGGTCTCTGAAGGTGTAAATCGGGCCAAGGCGGCTAATAATCTTGGTGTCCTTCTGATCACTCACTACACCCGCATCTTGCGCTACATCAAACCTGATTTCGTACACGTCTTCGCAAATGGTCGCATCGTAGAAGAGGGCGGACCAGAGCTTGCAGAGAAGTTAGAGGAGCAGGGTTACGAGGAGTACGTAACTAAATAATGCTTGATGTCGCTGGCTTAAAGAAGGATTTCCCGATCTTTGCTCGGGAAATTCGCGACGGTCAGCGACTCATTTATTTAGATAGCGGCGCAACTTCTCAAAAACCAAATTCGGTAATCGACGCAGAGAGTGATTTTTATCGTCGCTCTAACGCGGCGGTCCATCGTGGCGCGCATCAATTAGCCGAAGAGGCCACGGAAGCGTATGAAAATGCGCGCTCCATAGTCGCGGAATTCCTTGGTGCAAAGAGCGATGAAATTGTATTCACCAAGAGCGCTACCGAATCCATAAATCTGGTCGCATATGCATTGACTTCGAAACTCAAAGCGGGCGATCGGATCGTGGTTTCGGAAATGGAACACCATGCAAATCTGATTCCGTGGCAACAATTAGCTAAGCGCACTGGTGCAGAGCTGGTTTGGTTTGAGGTAACCACTGAAGGTCGTTTGGATCTTTCAAATATCGATTCGATTATTACCGGCAATACTGCGATAGTTGCGATCACGCACCAATCAAATGTGCTCGGCACCATTAATCCAATTTCAGAGATAGTTAGTCGTGCCAACCAAGTTGGTGCGCAAGTTCTCCTTGATGCCTGCCAATCGGTTCCACATATGCCAGTTGATGTAAATAAATTGGGAATCGATTACCTCGCATTCTCAGGACATAAAGCGCTCGGACCAACAGGAGTTGGCGTGCTTTGGGGTAGAGATTTGGAATCATTGCCACCATTCTTATTTGGTGGTTCGATGATCGAGAATGTAACGATGACCGATGCCACTTGGGCACCAGCGCCAAAGAAATTCGAAGCTGGCGTACCAAATATGGCGCAGGCAGTTGGTTTAGGTATGGCGCTGCAATATCTAAGTAAGGTTGGCCTCAACGCTATTCACGAACACGAGCAATATTTAACTAAGGCGCTTTTGGCAGGGCTTTCGGATATCAAGGGCGTTAATGTATTTGGTCCACTTGATCTAATTGATCGCGGTGGCACAGTTTCATTTACGTTAGATGGAATTCATCCGCATGATCTTGGTCAATTCTTGGACTCCAAAGGTATTGCAGTGCGTACCGGACATCACTGTGCTTGGCCACTTGCTAGAAAGTTCAAGATTCAATCCACCACTCGAGCATCCATGTATTTGTATAACGACTTGTCAGATATCGATGCGCTATTAGCGGGCATACAAGATGCCAAGAAGTTCTTCTTGGAGCGCTA
>CAWULI010000131.1:0-2465 GCA_963923155.1 uncultured bacterium | reverse complement strand
GAAAATCTAGGTGTAGGACAACGTCAGAGAGTAGAGATCTTGAAAGTCCTATACCGCGGCGCAAATATCTTGATCTTCGATGAACCGACTGCGGTGTTGGTTCCGCAAGAGGTAGATGAGTTATTTAGCGCGCTACATGGTCTGCGCGAACAAGGTATGTCAATCATCTTCATTTCGCATAAATTAGATGAAGTGCTACGTGTAGCTGATGAAGTCACTGTGATTCGCGCAGGTGCGACGGTGGCGGAGGTTAGCTCCAAAGAGGTTACCTCGCGACAACTGGCAGAATTGATGGTTGGTTCAGAATTACCTAAACCAGAGACCAAGGGCAATACCAAACGCGATCAAGTGGTTTTGGAGCTAAAGAATGTAACTGTGCCGAGCAAAGGCGCAAGAAATATCTTGAGTAATATCTCTTTTAAATTACATGCAGGCGAAGTAATTGGTATTGCAGGCGTCGAGGGCAACGGACAATCTGAATTAACCGAAACCATTCTAGGTTTACTCGAATACACCGGCTCGATTCTCTATAACGGAGAATCAATGGATTCTAAGAGCGTTGCAGATCGACGTGACTTAGGAATTGGATTTATTCCTGAGGATCGCCAACGACAAGCGCTAATGCTTGGTTCACCGCTATGGGAGAACCGAATCTTGGGTTATCAGCGAAGCAAGCCGGTATTTAATGGATTCATTTTGGACAAGAAAGCGACAATCGAAGATACCAAGGTAATCATGCAGGAATTCGATGTGCGCGCTCCAGGTCCAAATACTTTGGCGACTGCACTCTCTGGTGGAAATCAGCAGAAATTCATAGTGGGGCGCGAAATGGTTCATGCTCCAAAGTTGTTAGTCGCAGCGCATCCAACTCGCGGCGTAGATGTCGGTGCCCAAGGTGCAATCTGGGAAGAGCTACGCAAGGCGCGCGAGAAGGGAATGGCTATCGTATTGATCTCTGCTGATCTCGAAGAGTTGATCGGTATGTCAGATCGCTTGCTCGTGATGCTACGTGGTGAGATCACCGCAGAGTTAGATCCTGCAAATACCACCCCTGAAAAATTAGGCGCTGCAATGACGGGGGCCAAATGACAAAAAAGAGTTATAACCCTAAGCAGATTTATTTAGCCCTAGCGGCACCCGTTTCGGCAGCAATCGCTTCCTTGTTTATCTCTAGTTTGGCGCTACTTGCTACTCATAAATCGCCAGCAGAGGCTTTTAAGACTATGTGGCAATTTGGCACTACCACTAGTTCTTTGATCGAAGTCGTGAATACCTCGACCTCTTATTACATAGCGGCTATTGCAATAGCCATCACTTTTAGAGCTGGACTATTTAATATCGGTGTAGAAGGTCAGTTGCGATTAGCTGCGCTCTTTTCGATGTATTTAGGTGCAAAGTTGGCGTTACCCCCAGTGCTACATGTTTTGGCAATCTTCGTGATTGCGATGACTGTTGGTGGACTTTGGGCGGCAATCGCAGGATTCCTAAAAGTAAAGCGCGGGGTCAATGAAGTTATCTCGACCATCATGTTAAATAGCATTGCAGGTGGTTTGAGCGCATATCTCTTGGCAAATGTATTTACGGTAAGGATCGAAGGGTCAAATAACTTAACCACTAAGGTGTTGCCGCCATCGGGTCAGATGCCAAATCTGACATTTTTAACCAAGAATCTAAGTCAAGCTACTACCCAAGGTCGAAGTATTTATGGCATGTTCTTGATCGCAGTTGCTCTAGGTATTGCATTTTGGTGGGTTATCAATCGCACTCGCTTTGGTTTCGAATTGCGCGCATCAGGAATCAATCCGATTGCGGCTCGAGTAAGCGGAGTAAATTCAAAGCGGATGATTGTGGTTGCGATGGTGGCTTCTGGCGCTATTGCAGGTCTCTCTGGTCTGCCGACAGTGATGGCCGAAACTCATGCCTATAACCTCGGGTTCCGTGCTGGCCTTGGTTTCTCCGCGATTGCAATTGCGCTCTTGGGTCGAAATGGCGCGGTAGGTATGGCATTTTCCAGCCTGCTCTTCTCATTTCTGGAAGTGGCATCGCGTTCTTTAGATCTAATCGATATTGCCCCAGAAACTTACTTTTTGATGCAAGGATCAATCTTGTTGAGTTCAGTGATTGCATTCGAAGTAGTTAGTCGCTACCGTGTAAAAATAGTTTCAGAAGATTTGGCTAAAGTGGTGGCCAATGCTTAATAAGATAAATACCAGTAAGCCATTTCGTTTGGCCTTGTATGCCTTCGCGATTGTTTTCTCTTTATCAACAATCAGGGTTATCACCAAAGCATCTGATTTAACTAGCATCGGAACTGCATCATCTGCGTTACTGCTTTCGGTGCCGATTGCGATGGCGGCACTAGGCGGTCTTTTCTCTGAACGATCTGGCGTAGTGAATATTGGTCTTGAAGGAATGATGATTATGGGCGCCTGGGGCGGTGGCATGATCGGATGCAAACATGGTCC
>CAWULI010000130.1:0-2467 GCA_963923155.1 uncultured bacterium | reverse complement strand
GAGATTAGAGGTGCTGGAAATCTATTAGGTGGCGAACAATCTGGTCATATCGCGGAGGTTGGCTTTGATCTCTATATGCGAATGATTGGCGAAGCGGTACAAGATTATAAGAGCGGAATAATTGAAACCGAAGAGATCTCACACGAATGTAAAATTGAGATTCCTGTTGATGCGCATCTGCCAGAGAGCTATATTGATTCAGAGCGTTTGCGCCTAGATATCTATAGACGATTGGCTGATGTTAAAGATCCAAGTGAAATAAAACCAATTGAAGATGAATTACTAGATCGATTTGGTCCGATGCCAGATCCGGTGATTACCTTGATACGGATTGCGACTCTACGCGCTACAGCTCGAAAAGTCGGAATTCACGAAATGATTTTTCAAGGTAAGAATCTAAAGATTTCACCAATAAAGTTGCCAGAATCAAAACAGATCAAGTTGCAGCGATTATTTCCAGGCTCCTTGTATAAAGGCCCTACCAATGTGGCGTTGGTCGCTTTACCTACCCAGAAATGGTCTCCATTGGGTGAAAAGCGCGATTTAAGAGATACTTCGCTTATTGATTGGGCAACCGGGGTTTTGCAGGAATTAACCTGATTGCTAGAAACAGATTAGAAAGAGCAGGAATGAAGCGGTTTATCAGCGCCTTATTGATTGTTAGTGGTTTAGTGACTCTTACTGGCTGTAATGCAAATCTAGCGGCACAAGTGGGAGACACCAAGATAACCCAAGGCACAGCGCAAAGCCGCATCTCTGAAATTCTCGCCGAAAGACGCAAATTTGATACTTCGCAGATGCAATTGAGTACCGGCGAAGTTCTCAATCGCAATGAAGTTCGCTTCTTATTAATCTCGGCTATCTTCGAAAAGTTGGCTAAGAATGGCGGAATTGAAATCACTCAAGCCATGAAAGATTCAAAGAAAGCTGAGATCTACGGACAGTTAGGTGGCGAACAGCAATTGCCAGCAGCGCTTGTTAACGCTCAGATTGCGCCAAGTGATTTTGATACATATGTACAGAGTGTGCTGATCTCTGATGCGCTTGTCGCAAAGGCTAAAGCTGCAGGAATCTCAGATGATCAAACGGGTAAGGCTTTGCAACAACTCGTGCTTGCTTTGACCAAGAAAGAGCCAGTAAAGATCAATCCCCAGTATGGTACTTGGGATCCAAATAATGCAGATCTCGGAGCATTTGACTCAGCTGGCACCGCAGTAAAACCATTTAATTAATTCAAATTGGATTGATTCTCTATGAGTTCAGAGTTACTTCGCTTAGCCGAGGTAATGAATCGCTTACGCTCGCCGGGCGGATGTCCTTGGGATGCAGAGCAAACTCATCAATCCTTGCTCAAGTATTTACTCGAGGAGTCCTACGAATTCGTCGACTCAGTAGATGAAGATGATAGAACCGCTATGCGAGAAGAGTTGGGCGATATCTTGTTGCAGGTTTACTTTCATTCACGGATAGCTCAAGAACATCCGACTGATCCTTTTGATATCGAAGAAGTCGCCAAAGGCATTGCAGATAAATTAATCAGACGCCACCCGCATGTCTTCGGTGATCAGGAGATAAATAGCTCTGAAGAATTAAAGGAAAATTGGGAGAGGTTGAAAGCTCAAGAGAAGGGGCGCAAGTCAGCAACTGATGGTGTGGCCTTATCTCAACCTGCAGTCGCTTTGATAACCAAGTTGATCTATCGCGCGGAGAAGGCCGGCATTAAATTGGATTTACCCGAAACATTTAAATTCGAATCAAATTCAAATGGTTCATCTCAGAATTCAATCGAGAGCAGTATTGGAGATGCTTTAGTAGCCGCGATAGCTACCGCAGTTAAGCATGGCATCGAACCTGAAGATCTACTCCGCTCGCGTGCGCGTGAAATCGCAGATGAGATCAAAAGAATCGAATCCTTGTAAGATTCGGCTGTTGAAAAATATTGATCATAAGGAGAATCTGTGGCCATCATCGAAGCCCTTGGCGCTCGCGAAATTCTTGACTCTCGTGGTAACCCGACCGTCGAAGTAGAGGTCTTACTCGAAGATGGCACCGCAGCGCGTGCTGCAGTTCCATCCGGTGCTTCAACTGGTGCATTCGAAGCGGTAGAGCTTCGCGATGGTGGAAAGCGTTATCTTGGAAAAGGCGTAGAGAAGGCCATCAAGAATATTCACGACATCATCGCACCTGAAGTTTTGGGGCTAGATGCACAGGATCAACGCTTGGTCGATCAGACAATGATCGAATTAGATGGCACCAAGAACAAAGCTAAGTTAGGCGCTAACGCGATCCTAGGTGTATCACTAGCGGTTGCCAAAGCCAGCGCAGAGAGCGCAGATCTTTCGCTATTTAAATATGTCGGTGGCAATAACGCGCACATACTTCCAGTACCGATGATGAACATTCTTAACGGTGGCGCTCACGCGGATACCAATGTTGATATTCAAGAATTCATGATCGCGCCAATTGG
>CAWULI010000129.1:0-2481 GCA_963923155.1 uncultured bacterium | reverse complement strand
TCAAACGTGTACGTAATAAATCTTCAGCAGTTTTAGCTAGTGAAAATGCATCTATCGGATGTTGCAATGAAGCTTCGGCCCTGGACCAGGCCGCAAGCCATGCATCTGCTTGTCGGGCAATCAGGACAATCACCGGCGGGCAGTTGAAGACTTCATCTTTTAATTGGCGAGCCACACCAAGTCCACCTTCGGGTACCGCTTCGCCGTCGACAATAATCAAATCGGCGCGAACCTTGCCATTGGTGTCAGTTTGATCGACGTAAAGTCGAAAGGCATCAGCGGTGGCGAATTCAATACTTTCGATCTCTAGATCTTCTGCCAATTTTGAGCCCAAGGCAGCCTTTACCGCGCCCCTGACTGAGGAATCATCAGAGTAGATCGCTACCTTTGCTCTATTTGCCACAATCCAATCTTAGAGGCTGAATAAGGCCGCTGATGACCTTAAATTGCTCAGAATTACTCTCAAAATTCGTGAGCCGTTTCACCAATAATAAAGGCTAATTCTCTCGAATTCCCACGCTCAAGATATGAGTTTGCGGGCCTTTTCAGAGATAATTCGCATTATGTCTAGTACCACTGTGACCCAAAAGGTCAATCGTCCAAACCTGGTCGCGGTCGGAACAATTGTTTGGCTCTCATCCGAGTTGATGTTCTTCGCAGCGCTCTTTGCCATGTACTTCACTACTCGCGCAGTACAAGGTCCTTCAGTTTGGTTGGAATCAACCAAGATGTTGAACATTCCGTTCTCATCTATTAACACCACAGTCTTGGTGCTCTCTTCGGTGACCTGCCAGTTCGGAGTATTCGCGGCAGAACGATTCCAATTGCGCCGCACTGGTTCGATCTTTCAATTCTCTAAGTGGGGAATGCGCGAATGGTTTGCGCTAACCGTATTAATGGGTTCCTTCTTCGTTGGTGGCCAGATTTATGAATATGCGCATTTGGTTCATGATGGTTTAAGTCTTTCATCAAGACCTTATGGATCGGTTTTCTATCTTGCAACTGGCTTCCACGGACTCCACGTAACTGGTGGGTTGATCGCATTCATGTTGGTAATGCTTCGCGTTGCCAAGGCTCGTCGTTTCGGACATTCCCAAGCAACCACGGCAATCGTGGTCTCTTACTACTGGCACTTTGTTGACGTAGTTTGGATCGCGCTTTTCTCGGCAATCTATCTGATCAAGTAACTGGAAGGAAAAATGATTTCGCGTTTTCGTAAAGCACGCTTCGCCTCACCAGTACTTCTTCTTATTGCGCTAACTGCAGTTGGTTCGACTTTCTCTGCTCTCTCTGCTCGCGCAGAGAACACCGCTTCCCCATCACCTGCCGCAAGATCAGCGCAGATTGAAGAGGGGCGCCAACTTTTTCTTAAAGGTTGCTCTTCCTGCCACGGCTTAAATGCCGAAGGTGGACAGATCGCACCATCCCTGATTGGTGTAGGCGCTGCCTCGGTTGATTTCCAAGTCGGAACTGGGCGTATGCCGATGGCCGATATGTCAGTTCAGGCGATGCGCAAAAAACCGGTTTATAACGCTGAACAGACCGCTGCGCTAGCTGCTTATGTGGCATCGCTAGCACCTGGGCCTGCGATCCCTAATGATGAACAATTGAATTACGAACGAGATGGAAATGTCGCACAAGGTGGCGAACTCTTCCGTACCAATTGCGCGATGTGCCATAACTTTGCCGGACAAGGCGGAGCGCTTACTCAAGGAAAGTATGCGCCAACTTTGATGGGCGTTGAGGCAAAACACATTTACGAAGCGATGATTACTGGTCCGCAATCTATGCCAGTGTTCTCTGACAAAACAATCACACCAGCAGAGAAATTATCAATCATCAAATGGATTAAGAGCGTCCAAGATGAACCGCAGCAAGGTGGAATATCGCTTGGTCGCGTCGGCCCAGTTACCGAAGGATTATTCGGATGGTTGGTTGGGCTCGGAATTTTGATCGGTGTTGCAGTATGGCTAGCGTCAAAGGCGAAATAAATGTCAAACGAATCTAAAGAACTATCAACAAACCCGATTCCAAATCCCGGGTTGCCAGAGCATGTGCATCGCCAAACTGATATTGATCCAGTTGCTGAAAAACGTGCAGAGCGACAAGTAGCCTCACTCTTCTTATTATCTGCTCTTTCAACGGTGGTACTGATCTACTCCTACATTTGGGTGCCTAGAGATATCTATACGTTCATCCCATTGCTAGGCAAGATGAATGTCCAGCAATTATTACTGGGCTTGGGACTAACCGGTGCGTTGCTCTTTATCGGTATCGGTGCTATTGCTTGGGCGCGACAATTGATGCCAGATACCGAAGTAATTGCAGAGCGCCACGAACTTCGTTCTAAAGATGAAGATCGTCAGGCATTCGTCGAGACTGTAAAAACTCAAGGCGCAACCGCAGGTATTGGTCGTCGCCCACTCATCAAGCGAACACTTGGTGCTGCGTTGGGGTTGGCTGGGCTTTCTCCTTTGTTGC
>CAWULI010000128.1:0-2486 GCA_963923155.1 uncultured bacterium | reverse complement strand
CGATGCAAGAGGTCGCAAACCAAATGGGGGTCGGAGATACATTTAAATTAGCACCGCTAGGAATCTATTTCGGAGAAAAACCAGGAATTGAACATACTGATCCATATTTTGATGGCGCTGGCCCGGTGCGAAAGAGTTGCATTAATTGTGGTGAATGTATGACTGGCTGCCGGCATAATGCCAAGAACACTTTAGTTAAAAATTACCTTTACTTAGCAGAAAAATTAGGCGTAAAAATAAAACCGCTAACTACGGTAACAAAAATCGAATTCACAAACGGTAGCAATACTTGGAAGGTAACGACCAGAAGTTCCGGAAGTTGGCTGCCGATAACACGCACAATTACTGCAAAAGAGGTAGTTGTTGCAGCTGGTACCTACAACACTCAGAAATTGCTCCACCAGATGAAATATCAAGGAATCTTGAATCTTTCCGATGCGCTCGGAAAACTATCTCGCACCAATAGTGAATCTTTGGTTGGCGCGATCATGCCAACTACCAAAGATGAATTCTGGCGTGGGGCATCAATCACTTCATCGTTCTTCCCAAATCCAAGTACCCATGTCGAACCAGTTCGTTACGGCAAGGGCAGCAACATGATGGGTTTGCTACAAACAATTATGACCAGCAGCGAAAGCCCTTGGGTTCGCACCAAACAGTGGCTAACTGGTGCAATCAAGCAGCCATCCCTACTTTGGAAGATTCTCTATGTCAGAAAATGGAGTGAACGTTCGGTAATTGCTTTAGTAATGCAGAACGTCGATAGCGCTGTTACAACATTTATGAAGCGTGGAATTTTTGGTATACGACTTAGTTCCAAAAATAATTCGGAGAATCCAAATCCAACCTGGATACCTGAAGCGAACGAAGTCGCAGAGCGAATTGCCAAGAACTATGGCGGTGTCGCAGGTGGCAATGTTGGCAATTTGATTGGTGCACCCTTTACTGCGCACTTTGTTGGCGGTTGCGTAATTGGTAAGAGCGCTGCAGAGGGCGTAATTGATCCGTACCACCGAGTTTGGGGTTATCCAACTCTTCATGTCGTAGACGGCAGCACCATCACCGCCAATCTAGGAGTTAATCCCTCTCTAACCATTACCGCTCAAGCAGAGCGCGCATTTAGCATGTGGCCAAAGAAGAATGAAGTCGATCAGCGTCCTGATCAAACTCAGCCATATCGAAAGATTTAGGAAATAAAAAGGAGAACTTAATGAAGGCATTGGTAACAGGTGCATCATCGGGAATCGGTTGGCACTTCGCAGATCTACTCGCCCGTGAAGGTTATGACTTAGTTATTACCGCTCGAGATACCAATCGACTATCTCATCTGGCCAATGAGTTTCAGCAAAAGTATGGTCGCAATATAGAAGTGATTACTGCAGATCTGACTACCGATTCTGGCATTGCATCAATTGCTAATCGCGCCGGACAAGGCGATATAGATGTACTTATTAATAACGCTGGGTATGGATTGAATAGATCATTTACAAAAAGTGATGCGCAAGAAGAGTTGGCCGTGTTGAAAATTCTATGTGAAGCGCCGATGCGAATCGCTCATGCCGTCTTACCTGGCATGATCCAGCGCAATTCAGGGATCATTATCAATGTTGCTTCAGTGGCTGCCTGGATAACCGGTGGCCACTACTCTGCTATGAAATCTTATTTAACGGTGCTCTCGGAATCTTTACATACCGAACTTGCTGAAACTGCAGTAAAGGTCTGTTCGCTAAATCCAGGGTTTACTCACACTGAATTTCACCAACGGGGCAATATGAATATGGATGCGTTGCCAAAGTTCATGTGGTTGAACGCTGATGAAGTTGTGGCGACTGCATGGCAAGATGCAAAAGATGGCAAAGCGCTCTCAATTCCTGGGCGCCAATATCGTGCTATCTATTGGCTAACGAAGCATGCACCGCGATCTTTGGTGCGCAGCGTGGGTTTTCGCATGCGTAGCCGCCAGCGTTGATATATTCACAGGGCTTTCTTAGTCAATCGTTACCTGAAATACACCTCGGTCAAGCCTAGAATCCACGAAGTAACCAAGTACATCCAATAAGATTCGCTAATCAAAAGAATTACTTGGGGGAATAATGTTTCGTAAAACCACAGTTGCTTTCGCAGCGCTCTTGATTGCGTCCGCATCATCGATCGCACCCGCAATGGCTGCAGCCAAGATCTCAACTGGCGTTACCTGCACCAAAAAGAATGCAGTTACTAAAGTCGGAACCGACAAGTACACCTGCACTACTAATCCACTTTCAACTTCAAAAAAGTTAGTTTGGGTATGGCAGGGTTGCTTGGATACCAATAAGGCTTACTTGACCACCAAATCCAAGTACGATGCGATCTTGAAGCAGATTGCGGGATCATCAACCACGCTTACTGCAACTATCCAATCTTCGATTAACAATATGATTCTTTGGAAGGCGACTAAGTCCTATGTTAAGGATGACGTAGTCTTCGAAACCGGGCACACTTATTAC
>CAWULI010000127.1:0-2487 GCA_963923155.1 uncultured bacterium | reverse complement strand
CATTGACTTATGGCACGCTGTTGAGTTCTCAAGTTACGGTTGCGCACTCGAAAAATAAGCGAAAAATGCCTACTTTTCTAGGGCAGCGTCCAAACCTATAGTGGCGCACCAATCCGGTCAAATCCACATTTTTAAACGCAGATTCTCCAGGGCGGTTAAGCCTCAAAGTTTGGGGATTTGCAATACGTTCAGTTGAATCTGCCCGTTTCACTGCAAGGGGATGAATGATACGGGGTAGCCCCAGAAAGGGTCAAATCGGGCTATTTTCGCTGCTATTTGACCCAAACTGCAGCTAGATCTCGTTTACCTTTACGTAAAAGCGCTACTTTTCCGTGTAAAAAGTCGCCCTTTTCGGGTGCAAAGGCTTCGTCGGTTACCTTTCGATTGTTGAGGTAGGCCCCACCTTCCTTGACGATTCGGCGGGCGGCGGATTTGGAATCCACTACCCCGGTTGCCACTAACAAATCTACCCAGGTCGGGATTTCATTTAGCGAAATCTCTGTTGATGGAAGTTCCTTAAGTGAAGAAGTTAATGTTTTCGCGTCCAATTCTGAGAGCTCGGCTTGGCCAAAGAGCGCCTTAGCAGCAAATTCAACTCTGGTTGCATCCTCTGGTGAATGAACCAATGAAGTTAATTCGCGTGCCAGAGTTCGTTGCGCTTCTCGCGCTCCGGGATTCTCTTGGAGTGAATTTTCAAGAGCGGCAATCTCTTCTTTAGTTAGGAAGGTAAATACCTTTAAGAAATTTATAACATCTGCATCGGGAGTATTAATCCAATATTGGAAGAATGCATATGGCGAAGTCATCTCTGGATCAAGCCAGACTGTTCCGGATGCAGTCTTGCCGAATTTAGAACCATCTGACTTAGTCAGTAATGGTGTAGTTAAGCAGTGCGCAGTTGCACCTTCGACTTTTCTAATCAGATCAAGACCTGCAACGATATTTCCCCATTGATCAGAACCGCCAATTTGCAATTTGCAATCGTGGCGACGATAAAGTTCTAGATAATCTAAACCTTGCAGAACTTGGTATGAAAATTCGGTGTAGGAAATTCCGCTTGCTTCCAAGCGATTAGAGACCGAATCCTTTGAAAGCATCTGATTGACGCTAAAGTGCTTACCAATATCGCGGAGCAATTTAAGCGCCGAATATTCTTTGGTCCAATCCAGGTTATTAGCCATAATTGCAGCATTGTTTGGGGCTTGAAAATCAAGATATTTAGAGACCTGGGTGCGGATTCTTTCGACCCAATCAACCACGATTGATTCGTCGTTAAGAGTGCGCTCTTCATTCTTACCGGATGGATCTCCTACCAACCCAGTAGCCCCGCCAACCAGCGCGATTGGCTTATGGCCGAACATCTGAAAACGCTTTAACACTAAGAGCACCACCAGATTGCCACAATGGATCGAAGGTGCAGTGGGATCAATACCCAAATAAAGGGTGGTCGGTTGATCCAATTGCTCTGCCAGCGCCTTCTCATCGGTGGTCTGAGCGATAAGACCGCGCCACTTTAATTCATCGAGTAGCTCTTTGCCCTTGCTCATCTGGAGATCCTCATGAGGACATCATTTCAGAGAAGTTCTTAGATTCGGTGTCAATTATTGAGCGGGCAGATTTGATCTGGCTCTCTAAATTGGCCAATTGCTTCTTCAATTCTGATGGCGCGGTACCACCGAATGTTGTTCTACCGGCCAATGCACCATCTACGCTAAGTACTTTACGAACTTCGCTGGTTAAATTTGGGTGGATTGATTGGAATTCAGCATCGTTTAATTCGTGCAATTCTCGTCCACTACTTTCGGCTTTGGTCACACACTTTCCAGCAGCTTCATGGGCGCTAGAAAATGGGATCCCCGAACGAACTAGAAAGTCAGCAATCTCAGTGGCTAGTGAGAATCCAGTTGGTGCGGCCTCTGCCATACGTTTACGATCAAAATTGGTCGTAGCCACCATGCCGGTTACGGCGGGTAATACCAGCGTTAAAGTATCGAAAGAATCAAAGAGGGGTTCTTTATCTTCTTGAAGATCGCGGTTGTAAGCGAAAGGCAATCCCTTCAACATCGTTAGTACGCCAGTCAGATTTCCGACCAAACGTCCGGCTTTGCCGCGTGCAAGTTCAGCCATATCGGGATTCTTCTTCTGTGGCATTATTGAAGAGCCAGTTGAGAAAGTATCGTCTAACTTCGCCCAAGCAAATTCTGAAGTGGCCATGATGCACCACTCTTCACCAATTCGTGAGAGATGAATACCGACCAGTGACATCACAAAGAGCGCCTCTGCCACAAAATCACGATCACTTACGGCATCGATCGAATTAGCAATCGCGCCAGTGAAACCCATTTGGCGTGCGGTCTCTTCAGGTCTTAAAGGTAATGAACTTCCAGCGAGGGCACCGGCACCTAGAGGGCTAAAAGAGGTGCGTGATAACCAATCATTGATCCGGTCTAAATCTCTTGCAAAAGCATGAACATGTTTTGCTAATTC
>CAWULI010000126.1:0-2492 GCA_963923155.1 uncultured bacterium | reverse complement strand
ATCAATTACTCGCCGAAACTTTCGATGAGATGGAGCGAATCGCAAAGGGCGTTGGTCCCGAAGGTGTGCTCTCCGGTTTCCGCGAATTAGATAAATTAACAAATGGTTTCCATCCATCTAACATGATTGTTATCGCAGCGCGTCCAGCCGTTGGTAAATCAACTCTCGCATTAGATATAGTCCGTAACGCTGCAATTCACGAAAAGAAGACCGCAGTGATCTTCTCGCTAGAAATGTCGCGCTCTGAAATCACGATGCGTATGTTGTCTGCCGAAGCGCGCGTTGCACTCAACAACATTCGTAGCGGTGTGCTCTCTGATGATGAATGGGCACGACTTGCTCGTCGTATGGGCGAAATTAGCGATGCGCCGCTATTTATCGACGACTCTCCCAACCTTTCGATGATGGAGATTCGCGCCAAAGCGCGTCGTTTAAAGCAGCGCCATGACCTCAAATTAATCGTGATCGATTACTTGCAGTTGATGTCTTCGGGCAAGAAAGTCGAAAACCGTCAGCAAGAGGTCTCTGAATTCTCACGTCATTTGAAGTTGATGGCCAAAGAGTTAGATATTCCGGTTATCGCAATCTCACAGCTAAACCGTTCTCCGGAACAGCGCGCCGATAAGAAACCGATGCTCTCAGACCTTCGCGAATCTGGATCTATCGAACAGGATGCCGACGTAGTTATCTTGTTACACCGCGAAGATTTATACGACAAACAGAATCGTTCTGGCGAAGCAGATCTATTGGTGGTTAAACACCGTAACGGACCAACTCGTGATCTAACGGTTTCGGCACAGCTTCACTTTGCCAGGTTTGCCGATATGCCAACCAGCAACTTTAGTAATACTGACTTTACTCAGGCACGATCTGCGGAGTAACCGCTCTCGCTTTCGTTGCAATATAAATTCCGGTGATCACAGATGCGGCGCCGATTAACTGAATCAAATTAAATTTCTCAGATAACCAGATCCAGGCAAAGATTCCCGCTAATACTGGTTCCAAAGTTCCCATGATCGCTGCCATCGATGCGCTGGTTTTAGTAACGCCAATCAAATTGAAAGTGTAAGGAATGATGGTGCCAACCACGATTACCAATAGAATTAAAACCAATCCAGAAGTAGTTTGCCCTGACAGATGTCCGCGCACATCAATTTGTTTGCTAAAGATCCAAGTCGGATAGCTCCATAATGGCAGAACTAACCACCAAAATAACATCGAGATTCCAAATCCATAGAGCATCAAAGTTTCTGTTGGCGCTCTTTTGCCCCACTTCTCTCCAAGTAAGAAGTAACCCGTTAACGCGAAAGCATCTAAGAAAGCCGCGATGATTCCCCAACCGTCAAAGATCAAACCTTTCCAAACCTGTGCGATTAAGGCCAAACCGGAAATCGCAAGGAATACCGCAGCCCAGATACTTCGGGGCACATACTCTTTTCGGATGAAGCGAATCCATAAAGTAATCCAAATCGCGGCAGTAAATTCAATGATCAAACCGACCGAAACCGGCATCCGGGTAATCGCCACAAAATAGAAAGCTTGCACGCCTGCGTACCCAACAATTCCGTAGATCAACATCTCGGGTAGCGCTTTGATATCAAAGCGCAGCGCTGAACGCTTGAAAATAAGTAGATAGATAAAGAAGGCCAAAAATGCGCCTGTTGATCTAACTTCCGCCAATCGAAAGGCGCTTAAGCCCGATTCCAGAACTAACTTCGAGAAGATGCCATTAATCGAAAAAGAGAGCGCCGCGATTATTAGAGCGATCTCGCCCTTTCGATTCTGCACCCAATTAGTTTATCTAGTTCTTTAGCTAGAAAGCCTTCTCTGGTAGCTGCATAATCGAAGCATCGGTTGCTTCGGCGATCTTTCGCTCTGCAGTTAGATGTGGAAGAACTACATTGATGAAGTGTCTAGCAGCAGCAATCTTGCCGACATAGAAGTCGTCATTTCCTTTTGTTGCGGCAATCTCTGCCATCCGAAGAAGTAACCAACCGACAATTACGTCGCCAGCAGCGAAGAGGTTGCGAGTGCTATTTAAACCAACTTTGTAAACCTCTTCTGGGTTTGCTTGCGATGCCATCGCATAACCAACCATTACCGTGACGATACCTTGGAAATCACCAAGTGCTTTGAGCAACTTAGCTTTCTCGTCGGCAAAATGGCCACCAGATTCGCAGAATGCTTTGATCTCGTTACCGAGGTTCATCAAAGTTACGCCGTTATCGCGCACGATCTTGCGGAAGAAGAAATCCAAACCTTGGATCGCAGTGGTTCCTTCGTACAGAGTATCGATCTTGGCATCGCGAACATATTGTTCAAGCGGCCAATCTTTGGTGAAACCTGAGCCACCAAAGGTCTGCAAACTTTCCGTACCAAGTAAGGTCCAAGATTTTTCAGAGCCATAACCTTTTACAATCGGCAGCAAGAGATCATTTAATTTCTCGAGCGCTTCGAGTTTCTCTTTATCTTTCTCCAACATAATTGAATCT
>CAWULI010000125.1:0-2493 GCA_963923155.1 uncultured bacterium | reverse complement strand
GTCCTTGTACTTGAGCTCGCTTACGCCAAACGACTTCACCGATCTTGATTACCTTTTCAGAGTAATGGCTTATTGGCTCAAAGTTTGCCGGCGGCACCATTCTTTTCGGTGCTTCTATATTTCCAGCCGCCACCTTTGACTTACTCTCTTCATGTGTTGCGCGAATATCTAATTGGCCATCTTCTAATAACTTAACCACATCAAACGGAATAATTGTTGCCACGACTCTCGGTAGCTGCGAAATCGGACGGGCAATTTCTTCTGCAGTTTGGTCATGCAGAATCTTTCCAAGAATTCTTGAGTAAGCGCGACGCGGCAAGAGCAGTGTTAATTCGTGATTGCCATCGGCCGTGGCACGGATCGCATAATTCATGGCGGCATTAGCCAACCTGCGATCAGGGCAATCAATTAACTCTAAGGAGACATCACTTAGCGCAGGCGTGGCTTGCCATGCTTTTTGAATCTCATCGGCTCGACGATCATCAATTACGAAATGCACCGCATTGATAGTGTGTGGATTCAAGCTACGCGCATATCGAACTGCACCTACTGTTGCAAGATCCACGCTATCTACCAGCACGGTTACATCGTGTCGAGTAATCGAGCTAGCGCGAGTCCGCTCCTGCTGAAGCGATAAGACAGCTTTTTCTCTTACGTATCTTCGATTTAGGCGTAGCAAGGCTATTACTGCAATTGGTGCAATGGTCAGGATAATCCAAGCACCTTCAGTGAATTTAACAATCGAGAAGATAATGACCACGACTATTGAAACTGATCCAGCGATTACGTTTATGACAAATTTAGTCTTCCAATTTTCAGTCTTGTTGCGCACAGCATGTCTGGCCATTCCAAAACCAGCCAGTGTAAAACCGGTAAACACACCGAGTGCGTAAAAAGCCACCAAGTGATCAACCGATGCATTTGTCGCTAATACGAAGATCACGGCCATTGCCGACAGCACGATGATTCCGTTAGAGAACGCTAGACGATGTCCGCGCTTTGATAGTTGTTTTGGTAAGAAGCCATCGGTTGCCACAAAATTACAGAGAATTGGGAATGCCGAATAAGTGGTATTTGCACCGGTAAACAGGATCAAAGTCGTGGCGAACTGAACAAAGATGTACCAGAAATGGCCGAAAGTTCCTTCGCCCATTAAAGTCTTTGCAATCTGTGAAATCACAGTTGGCGAACCATTTTCATATGGCAGCGCGTGAATCTTGTGTGCAAACCATGAAACACCTAGCACCAAAGATCCCAAGATCGTGCTCATCATTAGTAAGGTCTTTTTGGCATTTACATGTTCGGGTACGTTAAATAAAGCGACTCCGTCAGAAATTGCTTCTAAACCTGTTAAAGAAGAACCGCCGTTTGCAAACGCTCTTAATAGAATGAAAATCGAAGCAAAGGTGAGCATTGCTTGCCCGTCACCAATTGGTACTGAACCAGGTTGGTCTGTCGAGAGTACGGGCAGGGTTCCCGTCACCATCTTGTATATGCCAACTCCGAAGACCACGTACATGCCAAATACGAATAAATAAGTTGGTGCCGCAAATGCCTTACCTGCCTCTTTGACACCTTTTAGATTTCCGTAAGTTAAGAAGGCAATTACTGCCAGCACCATTTCGACTTTCCACGGAGCAAGATTTGGAAATGTTGAGATGATCGCCAATACACCTGCAGAGGATTGGACCGCTACGGTAACTATGTAATCCAACATTAAGGCAACCGCAGCGATAATTGAAACAGTGGGACCGAAGTTGTCGCGCGAAACTATGTAAGCGCCACCGGTCTTGGTGTAAACGTCAATAACATTTCGATAAGAGAGCGTAATTATCGTCAGAATTATCAAAACCACACCGGTAAGTGGCATCAAGATCGTGAATGCGGCTAGACCAAATGTGGGTAGTAGCGCAAGCAATATCTGTTCAGAACCGTAAGCAGATGATGAGATGCAATCTGATGAGAGCACACCGAGCGCATAACGCTTCTTCAATCTTTGGTGACTTAGCGTGTGTCGATTTAATGGGCCGCCAAGAATTGCTTTTTTGATTCGATAAGAGAGTGAATCGCTTAGGTGTGCATGATCTTGTAGCGCGACGGGCGCTTTAGCGTCATCCGTCCAAGATTTAGCCATAACACCGTAAATAATAGTCTTTTTTCTGCATTTGTTTGTGGCGGAAAGCCTGCGCGGTATGCTCTTTTCATGCGTACCGAGTTATTTATCGATGGTAAGTGGGTAAAAGGCACTTCAACAATTCCGGTTTATGACCCTGCTGATGGCTCGGTTATTGCGGAAGTGCATTTGGCCGATGATCAACTTTGTGAAGCAGCAATTACAGCTGCACACAATGCGCAATCTGAATGGGCAAAGACTGCACCACGTGTGCGCGCAGAGATTTTACGCAAAGCTTATGAATTGATGATTGCAGAATCTGAAACCATCGCAACGTTAATCTCGAAAGAAAATGGCAAAGCGATGCCAGATGCTCGCGG
>CAWULI010000124.1:0-2597 GCA_963923155.1 uncultured bacterium | reverse complement strand
ACCTCAATCGCGTTTCACGTAGCCAGACTTGCCCAGGAAGAGGGCGCGGATATCGTGCTAACTTCTTTCGGTCGCGCGATGAGTATTACGCAAAGAATTGCCGGACGTTTGCCAAAACCAGCGCCGGTGCTAGAGCTTGATGTAACAAATGACGAACACTTAGCAACACTTGCCACAAGAGTAAAGGAGCATCTGCCTCATTTGGATGGCGTGGTGCATTCAATTGGCTTTGCACCGGAGAGCGCTTTAGGTGGAAAATTCTTGAGCACCGAATGGCCGGATGTGGCAACAGCGCTACAAGTCTCGGCTTACTCATATAAATCACTTACGATGGCATGTAAACCTCTATTTCTTGAAAGTGGCGCTTCGGTAGTCGGTATGGATTTCGATGCTCAGGTAGCTTGGCCAAAATACGATTGGATGGGCGTTGCCAAAGCGGCTTTGGAATCTTGTAATAGATATTTAGCGAAGTTCTTAGGCCCAGAGAATGTTCGTTGCAACTTGATTGCCGCAGGTCCGATCTCAACTATCGCAGCAAAGTCGATTCCTGATTTCCAACAATTCGAACATCTTTGGGATTTAAGATCACCGCTACATTGGGATGTAACTGATCCAATACCAGCGGCAAAAGGCGCAATCGCCCTTCTATCAGATTGGTTTCCAGCAACTAGCGGTGAGATCGTCCATGTAGATGGCGGTTTTCACGCTATGGGTGGCTGATTTTCAACTCGATTTGTAGCCTTTCGCCTCCTACTTTAGACTTCACGTATTGACCGGCTATATGCCGCAAGAGGAGAAATCCCACCTAAACCGCTTCGGCGGACTGGTAAGTCATCAAAAGCTTTCGGGCTTTTTATGCTCTTCTCTTTGCGCGTGTTGCTAGTTAATGACCGAAATAAAGAGGAGAAATCATCAGCACCACAGAACCACGTATCAACGATCGTATTCGCGTTGCGCAGATTCGTTTAATCAATTACGACGGAGAACAAGTCGGAGTAGTTGATACCGATAAGGCGCTTAGCATGGCGGATGAAGTTGGGTTAGATCTCGTAGAGATCGCGCCAGATGCCAATCCACCAGTTTGCAAGATCATGGACTTCGGCAAGTACAAGTACGAGATGGCGCAGAAGGCCCGCGAACAACGTCAGAACCAGAGCCACATCGTGGTTAAGGAGATACGTCTCAGGCCGAAGATCGAGACACATGATTACGAGACCAAACGCAATCAAGTTCTCAAATTCATCGGTTCAGGTGACAAGGTAAAGGTGACAATTCAATTTCGCGGTCGTGAGCAATCAAGGCCAGAGCTCGGTTACAACTTACTTCAGCGTCTAGCTGAGGATGTTTCCGAGGTCGCGCTCGTCGAATTTGCCCCTAAACAAGAGGGTCGAAATATGACGATGGTTCTTGGTCCGAATAAGGCAGCAGGAAAGGCAAAGGCCAAAAAACCTGCCGCTACTGTGAAAGAAAGTTAAGGGAGGCAATATGCCAAAGATGAAGACTCATAGTGGAGCTAAGAAGACTTTCAAGGTCACTGGCTCTGGAAAGATCATGCACGAGCGTGCTGGAAAGCGCCACTTACTAGAGCGCAAGTCATCCAGACTTACTCGTCGTATGGATCAAGAATCAGCTGCTAAACCATCAACTGCCTTTACTGCAAAGCGCATGTTGGGATTGAAATAAGGGGGAATATAGATGGCAAGAGTTAAGCGCGGCGTACATGCTGCCAAGAAGCGTCGTACCACCCTCGAGCGTGCAGCGGGATATCGCGGTCAACGTTCACGCCTTTTCACAAAGGCAAAGGAACAAGTTACTCACTCTTTGGTCTATGCGTTCAACGATCGCAAAGATAAGAAGGGCGATTTCCGCCAACTATGGATTCAACGTATCAATGCAGGTGCTCGTGCAAACGGCCTGACTTACAATCGTTTTATCCAAGGTCTCAAAGGCGCTGGCATCGAAGTAGATCGCCGCATTCTTTCAGATATGGCGATCAATGATCCAGCTGCATTCAAGCAGTTGGTAGATGTAGCTCGTTCAAACGTAAAAAATTAATTCTCATGATTGAGAGCCTTCACTCGCCACATGTGGCAAGGGTGAAGGCTCTTTTATCTTCTAAGAAAGATCGTCAAGAGGCAGGTTGCTTTGTTGCCGAAGGTCTTCAAGGTGTTAGAGAGGCGATTCGAAGTAACTCTATTGAAAGTCTTTATCTAACGGAGAGCGGCCAGAGTCGACTCGCAAAGGCAAATCTAGACATACTTGGAATTAATTTAATCGAAATTTCAGAAAAAGTGGCCGAGGAAATGTCGGATGCGATTACCTCGCAAGGAATTATCGCAATTTGCAAATTACCTAAGCGCGACAAGAATGAACTAGTTAATTACCAGAACCATCATGTAATTTTTCTGGATGAGATCCAAGATCCCGGAAATGCTGGAACTATCTTAAGAACTGCAGATGCGATGGGGATAAAAGCGATAATCACCTCACCGGGTAGTGTTGATTTCTATTCACCAAAGGTTGTGCGTGCTACCGCAGGGTCGTTATGGCATATTCCAGTATTTAGCGGCGTTGATTTGGATGAAGTTTTTGAATTA
>CAWULI010000123.1:0-2628 GCA_963923155.1 uncultured bacterium | reverse complement strand
GTCCGTCTCGTGGGCTCGGAGATGTGTATAAGAGACAGTCACAATACCGATTAATTGCGCTGCGGAATTACCGTCTTGGCCGCCATGTGTTTCTAGAAACCATCGCAGTTCGCATTCATCGAATTTCTCGACGCCACTTGGTGAGACTCGAATCAATTCGTTCTCTGCAATCGCAGGTGCACTAGATGAGATCTGGCGTAAGCCATACCAATGTTCGGGGTCAGCACCAGTAATTCCAACTTCTGCTAAAGCCTTTAGAGTTTCTGCTGCCGCTTTAGAACCATCTTGCATCAACTCTCTACGCAATTTTGCAACCACGTTTGACACGCTTAATTGCTCAGTTAATTTGTAAGTGATCCGTTCCAATTCCGCATCTAATTTCTCATCGCCTGATTTATGGGCAAATTCGTAGCCTAAATCAAAGTAATTTGAGGGTTGCTCTTCTTCGCTATCAACTGCAGTAATGATCAAATCTTCACTGGCGCGCGAGATGGCGGCATAGAAAAGTCTTAACTCATCTTGTTCAACCGCAGCCTTGGCAACTAATTCCAAAGCCAGTGCTGCCATATCTGGATATCGATCTCGTTCGACTAATCGCTCTGAACCAAGTAGCGAACCACGAATCTTCAAATTAGGCCAGATACCTTCTTGAACGTCGGCCACAATTACTAATCGCCACTGACGCGACTTGGCGCTAAATGGTGTCAATAGTTCGACTACATCTGGTCGCTGTCCTTTCGCAGTAATGACATCGCCGGCAATCTCTGATTTGCGGATATCTTTAAAGAATGTTGCAAGATTTGAATATTTAAATCGCTGTCCAAATCGTCGGGCTGATTCGAATAATTGCAGCATCGCATCTAAATCTCGGTCGGCATTGGCACCGCGGGTGCCACCTTTAAGCGCGCGATTTCGCCAAGCTTCGCTAATTAATTGGTTATCAACGGTCTTTGCTCTGCTCCAAATGGTCCATAGCAAATCTTCTGGAAGTGAATCTTTGCGCTTAGCGACTTTCTCTGCGGCAACAAATAATCCATGTACTCGTTGAAGCGCTTCGCCACCGGGGATCTCAAACGCACCATCAGTGATGGCTTTGCAAATTAAATCGGAACCAGTCAATCCGGTTTCGGATGCATACTTTGCAACCAAATCACGGCGGATTCGACGCATCGAAATCGAATCTGCGCCACCAAATTCAGATTGCAACAACATCTCAGCGGTCGGTAGATCTAAGTTGCCACTGATTGCAACTTCGGCCATCAACAAAAATGGTGCGAGTGAAGAGTTCTCGGATAAGACTTGTAACTCTCCGGCTACGGGAATCGCAGCGCGCATTAATGCGCTTCGTACCGCGCTGCTCTGTGCCGGGCTACGGAAAATCACCGCCATTTCGGACCATTTCAAGCCTCGTTCTAGGTGTGCGCGCTGTAAGCGATCTGCAATAAAGGCCGCTTCATTTGAGCTATCGGTAAAGCATTCGGCCACTACTGAACCTGAATTATTTGAATTTGAGCTTTGAATCGCGGGCGCTTTCTTAAATTGCCCCGCTACTTTCTCTAAGAATAAATGAACGCTGCTGCTGGCACGGAAATTCTGATTGAGATGAATGACCACTCCGTTTTTCTCATAATGTGCCAAAGCTTCCGAAAGTCCTTCAGGGTCGGCGCCGCGAAAACGACCCACAGTTGTGTATTCGTCAACTGCGATTACTAAATCTGTTGGCGATAAATTATTGGCCAAATTCTGTAGCAGTGTCCGTTGTGCCTTATCGCTCTCTTGAAATTCATCAACCAATATAGTTTTAAATCTATTCTTAAATGAATGGCTAGTCCCTGGCTTTGTTGCGTTGGCGGCCTTCCAAACAATCTCCGAAGAATCCATCCGTTCTTTGGTCTCGCCATGCGTTACATCTGACATGATCAAGGTACCGATATAACTATTCCAAAAATTACTTGCAGCAACCCAGAACTCTTCGCCGAGCGCTTTACCTTGCTCAGCTAAATCTTCTGGTGTCCAACCACGTTCGGTGGCGCGTAAAATCAAATCTCGAAGTTCGCGCACAAAGCCGCGAGTATGCAATGCGGCTTTAAGTTTCTCTGGCCATTCAACGCCATCGATTAATTGTCGGATCCATCCCTCTTGTTCTGGGCCTGATAACAGAATTGGATTGCGACCTTCGCTCTTTAAGATCGAATATGCGAGCGCTTGGAAGGTGCGAGCTAATGGTTCGAGCATGGTCTGCGAAGTTCGAAGCGCAATCGCATCTCGTAATTCAGATGCCCGTTCGCGGCCGAAAGTTAAAACTAAAATCGAATTTGGATCTTGGCCTTTATTAATGCGATCAATTGCGGCTTCGATTAAAGCGGTGGTTTTACCTGAACCCGGCCCGCCATAAATGATTAGTGGCTTTCCTCTATGTTCAATGGCATCGCGCTGTGCCGGTGATAGCTGTAGCTCTTTCTTTACAACCGGGCGACGCTTTAACTGCACGCCCCTATTCAACCCGAGCGGGGCGACAAATAGCGGCTTTTACTTCTTTCCAAAGAGTTTTGAGAAGAACCCACCTTTTGCCTCACGCGCTGCTTCTAGCTCAGCTTTGGTGCACTTGCAGCGCTGATTCTTAGGTAC
>CAWULI010000122.1:0-2646 GCA_963923155.1 uncultured bacterium | reverse complement strand
GCCAAATACAATGGTGATATCTCAACCATGGTGCCACCTACAGTAAAAGATGCGTTAGCCAAGAAAGTTGCAGGTAAGTAAATGGATGCCGTTGAAAAACTGAGCTCTGCGATCAAGATGGTGGAAGAGGCGCGCGGAGTCCCGCTATCTGCATCATGTGTTGTGCATCGTGGTGAGATGCTCGCGGTTTTAGATGAAGCCAAGTTGGCACTACCTGATTCGTTGGCGAAGGCGGAATCAATCTTGGCCAATCGTGACAAGGTCGTCGATGAAGGCAGACAGCAAGCCGAGCAGATGATTGCAATGGCGCGCGAAGAGGCTGCGCAATTGATCGAGCAGACTTCAATCATGCAACAGGCACGCGAAGAGGCGAAAAATATCTTGCTACAGGCAAGAAGCGATGCCGCAAGTCAGAAACAGGAGATCGAGGAATATATCGATTCGAGATTGGCTACCCTTGAGGTCATATTGAATAAGACCCAAGAAGCAATCACACGTGGTCGTGAAAGACTTGCTGGTAGCACCGATAAAGATGTTCTCTCCCAGTTAAATAAGAGTTAAATCAGAATTAAATAAGTAGTTTCAACATGCACAAGCCATTTAGATTTAATACCTCTGAGCTGCCTCGCCGTGCGGGCGAGATGCGCGAATATAAATTGGATATCAATTTAGAAGATCCAATCGGCATAGATGTAATTGAAGTTCCAGCAGGCAAGTTGGCCCTTGATCTTCGGATCGAATCGGTCGATGAAGGAGTTTTGGCCTCCGGTAAATTTGAGACCGTTGCCAAAGGCGAATGCATTCGTTGTTTAGATCCGATAACTCTTCCAATTTCAAAGAGTTTTCAAGAGCTATATGCATATAAATCAGAGCGAGATGCGAAAAACGAGAGCGAAGATCAGGACGATGAGTTGCTTATGGATGGCGACTTCATCGATCTCGAAAACCCAATTCGTGATGCGATTGTCTTATCTCTACCAATCAATCCAGTTTGTGACGAGAGTTGTGAAGGGCTATGCCCTGAATGTGGGGAGAAGTGGCGCGAACTACCCGAAGACCATAGCCACGACCAGATCGATGCTCGTTGGTCGGCGCTAAAAGGATTACTAGGCGAGTCTGGCGAGAAGAAATAGGGTCAAGAAGTAACCGGATTTCACTATCTGAGCGGGATAGGCGATAATTCTCCCCGCGTCGAAAAAGGCGCTGTAATCAAGATCTGAAGTTAGGAAGTAGAGAAGTGCCAGTACCTAAGCGAAAGATGTCGCGTTCGAAGACACGTTCACGTCGCAGCCAATGGAAGACCACTGCCGCAGCGATCTCTACCTGTGCACAGTGCCAGCAACCAAAGTTGCAACACACTGCCTGCCCAACTTGCGGTACCTATAACCGTCGCCAAGTCGTAGAGGTTTGATTTCATGTTCGCGCAATTACTGGCGCGACTTGGCTTAGCCGGCGAAGAGAACCGTCCAGCCTCAAATAATTCAAATAATTTAAATAAATTAAACGTACTAATCGAATTAGCTTTCACCCACCGTTCTTTTGCTTATGAAAACGGTTTATCTGAAACTAATGAGCGATTGGAATTTCTCGGGGATTCAGTCCTTGGTCTTGTTGTAACTGAGGAGCTTTACACTCAATATCCAGATTTAGATGAATCAAGGCTCTCACCACTTAGATCCGGAATCGTGAATATGCGCGCACTTGCGGATATCGCGCGTTCACTTGAACTCGGACAATACATTCGAATAGGCAAAGGTGAAGAGGTCACGGGTGGTCGTGATAAGAATTCATTATTGGCTGACTCACTAGAAGCGCTGATAGGTGCGATCTATTTAAGCGAAGGCTTTGAAACCAGCCAGAGAGTTGTTCGAGATTTGATTCGCGATACTTTAGCTAGCGCGATGAATCGTGGCGCCGGACTAGATGGCAAGACCGCGTTACAAGAATTAGCCGCAGCGAGAAAATTAAATCCTCCGGAGTATCGCATCGAGGAATCTGGACCTGATCACGATAAGACTTTTATTGCAACGGCGATTATTGCCGGTGATGCAATTGCAACTGGCGAAGGAAAGAGTAAACGCGAAGCTGAGCAGATTGCCGCGCGTTTAGCATTTGAAAAACTAAACACTTAACAAATGAAATGCCAGAATTACCAGAGGTAGAGACTGTAAGGGCGGGTCTAGCCAAACACGTTATAGGTAAGCGCATTGATCTAGCCAAACAGTTGCATCCTCGTGCATTACGAGCTGATTCACTAAATACATTACGGATCTTCAAAGGCGCCAAAGTAAAAGAAGTTAAACGGCGTGGCAAATTCATGTGGCTTGAATTTGATCGTCCAGAAGTTCTGGTAGCGCATCTGGGAATGAGCGGACAATTCAAGATTCAGAGCGCGAAAGATGAGCGCGAACCGCACCTTCGAGCCTGCTTCACGCTTTCGAATGGCAAAGAGCTACGTTTTGTCGATCAACGGACCTTTGGTTGGCTTGCGGTGGATCAATTAGCAAACGATGTTCCTAAACTTGTTTCACATATCGCGCTAGATCCATTTGATTCAAGATTCGATAAGCGCGCTACCGTTTCGAGAATTTCAAAGAGCAGAGCGCAGATAAAGAAGGTAATACTGGATCAATCAATCGTCAGCGG